>DATNKA010000514.1:0-6336 GCA_035603655.1 Candidatus Acidiferrales bacterium
GGTCATCCGAGCCGCTGATGTGGACTCGAGGTCCTGCGGGCGACCGGTTTCGCTGTTAGCCGATCGCCCGGAGGTGGGCCAAGGACTAACCCGCTCGCTGGCTAGGAATGAATCCGGGATCTGCTGTCCGGTGACTGCTGCGGCAGTCACCCGAGAATAACGGGCATTCCACCGCCCAACGCATCTTTCAGGGCGACAATATCGTCAGTGCGTTTGCAACAACAGTAATTTCCACCGGGAGTGTGCCGAGAAGCTCACCGTCGGCCTCAATGTAGATCTTGGGACGGTTGGTGGATGAGCCATGAACGTCCGCCAGGTATTGGCAGACGACTTTGCCAGCGTGGACGAGATCGATGCCGGGGATACGCCACTGGCGGCCAAGCAGCGAGCGAGTCACATAAGAAAGATAAGCGACGCGGCTGGCGGTTCGACAGAGAATGAGGCGGATATCGTTGCGATCAAGCGATGCGCCCGGAGCGAGCTCCCGAAGCACTCCGCCGAAATGACGGATGCGGATAGCCAGAAGTTCTGTAAGAGTGGCATGCTGCTGATGATCCGAACCGGTTTCCCTGTACTCCACCTGAAAGCGCGTCATGCCATAGGTGAACCAGAGATGCCACGCCTTGGCGTAGTAGGCGGCCATACCCAGGCGATGCTTGGTTCCGGAATGCAGTTTATAGAAAAGGTGAGCATCGACTCCGACTCCTGCAGCGACCACGAAGTAACGAGAGCCCGGCTTCCCTTCGAGATCCTGGTACTGAGCCCGGCCCAGCGCTACCCGGCGCGGCGTGGCGCGGATCATGGCTTTCGCGGCGCCCACTATATCTGCGGGTAATCCGAGATCGTGGGCCAATGCGTTAGCTGTCCCCATGGGAAGAACTGCCAGAGCCACTTCTGTATTCGCCAGCACCTGGATGATGTTGTGGATGGTGCCGTCGCCACCGCAGGCGAAAACGGTGTCATATCCCTCGACTACCGCTTGCCGGGTTTGCTCCTCCGCGTGGGAGGGAGAGTGCGTGAGGATCAACTTAGCCTCGACGCCAGCATCGCGGAGCAGGGCGAGCACGGAATTCAACTCCGACTGGCGCTTACGACTGCCGCCGGAATCGGGGTTAAAGAGCAGGGCTGCTTTGTGCATGGCCGGATCAAGATCGAAGATGGATTGTACCTGAGGCATTTTTGTTCGCTTCTACATATCCTTTTGCAAGCGGTCAAAGGTTGGAATAAGATGTGCCCACTTGGGGAAAGGGCGGAACTCCCTGTGTCTGCCGTTGACCGCCCTCGCCTAAAAAAACAAAATCAGGAGGATGACCAGATGAAAACTCTGGCGCACTTTCTCTTTGGGGGATTTCTTTTCCTGGGCATTGCCGCCGCTCAGGAGCACTCTGCGCATAATCAGGGCCGACCGGTCACGCTGGTCGCCGGTATCGGGGATGCGCACCATCCTGTTTCCACGCATAACCCGCAGGCTCAGCAATTCTTCGATCAGGGCCTGCGCTTCATTTATGACTTTAACCACGATGAGGCAGCCCGTTCGTTTCAACATGCCGCGGAACTTGATCCCAAGCTGGCGATGGCGTACTGGGGCGTCGCCGAGGCGGTGGGGCCAAACTACAACGATCCGGCCGATCCCGAGCGCTATAAGCGAGCACATGACGCGGTGCAAAGGGCTATGGATCTTTCGGCGAGCGCATCGGAAAGCGATCAGGCTTACATTCAAGCGATGGCCAAACGCTTCCCCGCAGACTCGAAGTCCGATCTCAAGAAAGCTGCAGAAGATTATCGCGACGCGATGCGGCAGGTTGTCAGCGAATTTCCCGACGATTTAGATGCCGCGACGCTCTTCGCTGAGGCCGGCATGAATCTGCATCCTTGGGGACTATGGCACATCGATGGAACGCCGGAAGCGGGAACGGATGAAATCGTGTCCACGCTGGAGTCGGTAATGAAGCGCGATCCCAACCATCTGGGTGCGATCCATTATTACATTCACGCCGTGGAGGCTTCTGCCAACCCCGAGCGCGCACTGGCGGGTGCGAACAAACTGGCTGCGCTGGCGCCCGCGGCTGGACACATCGTCCACATGCCCGCCCATGTTTACATTCGCACCGGCGACTATGAAGCGGCCGTAAAAACCAACGAGCAGGCTGCATCGGTGGATCGTGCGTACCTCAAGGCCACGGGAGCGCAGGGTATATATCCGATGATGTATTACAGCCACAATCTGCACTTCATTGCGATGTGCGGCGCGATGAACGGCAATTATGCGGAGTCCAGGAAGAATGCGGATATGCTCGTCGAGAATGTTGGCCCGCATGTGAAGGACATGCCTCCGCTCGAGGGCTTCATGACGATTCCAGTGGCGGTGGAGATTCGCTTCCATCATTGGAATGAAATCCTTAAAATGCCGCCGCCGGATGCCGCGCTGAAGACTGCCACCGTGTTCTGGCACTTCGGTCGCGGACTGGCGCTGGCTGGAACAGGGAAAGTGACAGAAGCCGAGGCAGAATACAAAATTGTTTCTGACGCTGAGGTGGCTACTCCTCCCGACGTTATTTTTCAGATGCCCATCAACAATAAGGCCAAGGACATAATGAAGATCGCGAAGGATGTTCTCGGTGCGAAGATTGCCATGGCGAAAAAAGACAACAGCGGCGCCATCGTGATGTTGAAAGAGGCGGTTGCTATCCAGGACACGCTCAAGTATGGAGAGCCTCCCGACTGGTTCTTTCCGGTTCGCGAATCGCTGGGTGGCGCGTTGCTGATGACCGGGGACGCGGCTGCCGCGGAGAAAGTGTTTCGTGACGATCTTGACCGGAATCTGCGGAATCCACGATCGCTGTGGGGATTGCATCAGGCTCTGCTGCTGCAGAAGCGGGAGTATGACGCGGGCTTCATTCAGAAACAGTTCGAGGTATCGTGGAAGGGTGGGGCTCCGGCGTTGAAGCTGGATGATCTGGTGTGAGGCTATCGGTTCGCCCAGGGGACAGCCGCCCCGGCTGTCCCCCGTTACCTAGTCCTTTCCCGCCTATAATCTTCTGCGATGCCTGCTGCGACCAAAGACGCCGACAAGAAGATCGAATCGCTTCGCGAGAGAATTCGGCACCACGAATATCTGTATTACGTTCTGGATCAGCCTGAGATCAGCGACGCCGATTTCGACAAACTGATGCGGGAGTTGAAGGACCTGGAGGCCGAGCATCCGGAACTGCTCACGGCGGATTCCCCCACCCAGCGGGTTGGCGGCAAGCCGCGCGAAGGGTTTGTCAAAGTGCGGCACTCTTCCCCGATGTTGTCGCTCGACAACACCTATAGCGAGGAAGAGCTGCGCGACTGGGAGCGGCGCGTGCACGAACTCAGTGGGCGAAAGGACGTGGACTATGTTTGCGAACTGAAGCTGGACGGAATGTCGCTGGCACTGATCTATGAAGATGGGAAACTGGTGCGTGGCATCACGCGCGGCGATGGGACCATAGGGGAAGACGTGACGCTCAACGTGCGCACAGTTAGATCGGTGCCGCTTTCGATTGCAAAGGAAAAACTGAAGAAAGCGGGCCTCCCGGCGGATTTTGAGATTCGCGGCGAACTGCTGATGCCGCTCGCGGCCTTCAAGAGGATGAACGACGAGCGGGAAAGTAAGGGCCTGTCTTTATTTGCGAACCCCCGCAATGCCACGGCGGGCACGGTGCGACAGTTGGAGTCCAGAGTCACCGCGGAACGGCGGCTGGACTATTTTTCGTACATGTTGCTGCGGGATGGACGCACTTACTTTGATCGTCACTCGAAAACACTGGATGCGCTCGATGCTGCCGGCTTCAAGGTCAATCGAAATCGCAAACTGGTTCATAGCATGGAAGAGGTGTGGGCATTTATCCAGCAGTGGGCGGGAAAGCGCGAGTCGCTGGCGTACGAGATCGACGGCATTGTGGTGAAAGTCGATCGGACGGCGTTGCAGGATGAATTGGGATTTACCGGGAAGGCTCCGCGCTGGGCGATTGCTTATAAATATGCGGCACGCGCTGGGATCACGAAGTTGGAAGATATCCGAGTGCAGGTGGGCCGCACCGGCAAGCTCACGCCAGTCGCCATGCTGGCGCCGGTTCTGATCGGCGGCACAACGGTGAGAAATGCCACGCTGCACAACATGGATGAGATCGAGCGCCTGGGCGTGAAGATTGGCGACTGGGTGCAGGTGGAGCGCGGCGGGGACGTAATTCCCAAAGTGGCGAAGGTTATTGATGATAAAGACCATCCGCGCCCGACCAACCTCAAAGAATTTGAAATGCCGGACAAGTGTCCGGTGTGTGGAACCAAGGTTGTGCAGACCGAAGGTGAGGTGGATTACCGCTGCGTCAATGCGAACTGTCCAGCCAAACTGCGGGAGACCATCCTGCATTTTGCTTCGCGTGGAGTAATGAATATCGACGGCATGGGAGACGCGCTGGTAAATCAGCTTACCGAGCGCGGGCTCGTGAAGAACGTTGCCGACATTTACAAGCTTACCAAGGCTGATCTGCTCAGCCTCGAGCGCATGGGAGATAAATCCGCACAGAACATTCTGAACGAGATCGAGAATTCGAAGATACTGCCCCTGGAACGCGTGATCTACGGTCTCGGCATTCGCATGGTGGGTGAGCGAACGGCGCAGTTTCTGGCCGAGCATTTTGGATCAATGGAGGCCCTGGAGCAGGCTGGTGTGGAAGAACTGCAAAATGTGAATGAAGTTGGTCCGCGCATCGCGGAGAGCATTGTGGAGTTTTTCGGCATCGCCGCAAACCGAAAACTGGTGGAGGGTTTGCGTCAGGCTGGGCTGACTTTGTCCGGTCAGAAGAAGCAGCGAGGGACAAAACTCGCGGGCAAGACCTTTGTGCTGACTGGCACGCTGGTGCATTTCACGCGGGACGAAGCCAAAAAGATGATCGAAGATGCCGGCGGAAAAGTCACCGGCTCCGTCAGCAAGAAAACCGATTATGTGGTGGCAGGCGCGGATGCCGGATCGAAGCTGGATAAGGCGAAGGATCTTGGCGTCGAGGTGATTGATGAAAAAGAAATGCAGCAACTGTTGAACTAACGACCCCGCCGCCGGAGCCGCTTATTACCATTTAGTAAACCCTGAATATCCCGCACACAGAGCAGCATATTCAGGGCGCCAAAAAATCGTCCCGTCCTCGCGCCTGCAACCTAATTTAACGCACTCCGAGGACGCAATCGCTAGGTTATTGCCTTGCTCATTTCCCCAGCGCCGCCGTCATCCGCTTCCACGTCTCATCCAGAGTTTCCGGCAAAATCCGCGTCTCGCACACGACCGACACGAAGTTAGCGTCGGCAACCCAGCGGGGTAGGACGTGCATGTGGATGTGTCCGGCGATGCCCGCGCCGGCGGCTTTGCCTATATTCATACCGAGGTTGATGCCATCGGGATGGTAGAGGTCGCGCAGGGTGGACTCCAAACGCTGAGACAGGGCCATCATTTCGCCGGCGGCTTCCGCTGGCAGCTTGCGCAGTTCGTCCAAGTGAGCGTAAGGCACGATCATCACGTGGCCAGGCGTGTAGGGATAAGTATTCAGAATGACGAAGCAATGGAGGCCACGATAGACGATCCGGGTTCTGGCGTCATCGCCGGCTGCAACCGCGTCGCAGAAGACGCATCCCGTCGCTTTCTCGGCGGCGGAAACGTAGGCGTAGCGCCAAGGGGTCCAGAGCTAGTCCATTACAAGGCAGGGTAGCAGATGGCAGGCTGAGGAGGGTACGCAGCCCGCCTTTTGCCAGGCCGTTATTGCACTTCTGTCTTCATAACCTTCCACCAGCGTTGGTGGTGCTTACACTGTGACTCGTACTGCGGATCGCAGTGGGCATGAAAAGTATTCTCCGCAATGGCAAGGCCGAGACCGGTGCCCAGGAACATGTCAGAAGACCAGTGATCGCGGGCCATGAAACGGGTGAAGGTCACGGTAAATGCCGCACCGTAACTCAGCACGCGCGCCCAGGGCTTGGGATATTCGTCGGCCAGCACCGACGCCATTGCCCAGGTAAACATTGCGTGTCCGCCTGGAAACGAGGTGTTGACAGCGTGGTGCTTGAAGAAGTCTCCGTGACCGTTGCCCTCGTCAGGACGCTGGCGGCCGGCAATAAGCTGCATCGGCGTATAGATCAGGAAAGTGTTGACCAGGGTTTCCAGTTCGAGTTCCCCGGTTTCTCGGGCGTGATGATGCTCGGTCTTGGCTCCGTAAAGCCATACTCCGGCCAATGATGTGGCTAGTCCAGCGATCGCAACATCGGAGGTGACCTGGTAAAGGGTGAAATGCGAGTGCGGAATATTGTTTTCAATGTGGCGAT
>DATNKA010000515.1:0-22061 GCA_035603655.1 Candidatus Acidiferrales bacterium
CACGAAGCCATGGGTAAAACCAGTCGTATGGTCCGTGTAAAACCCCACGATCGACGCAAGTTGCGAATTGTTAATCCCGATCGCCTGTGTCTGTGAGGCAAAGTCCCCGGACGGCAAGTTGGTGAAGTTCTCTTTCGAGTAGTGATTATCGGGAACCAACACATAGCCGTTATTCGCAACGACTGTGGCATCGCCAAAATAGCCGACGATTACCCGTCCGTTGTTGATGCCAAGCAACTGATTGAAGTTCGGGTCGCCGGGGTTGTCGAGTACATAATTTGTTCCACTTACTTGGGCAAGCGCAGCGGGCAGCAACACAAAAACTGCCAACGTCGCCAGTAACGGTTGAGTGAAGGTGGTTGTAAACTTTCGGGTAAGGTCGCCCGCAGAAATTCTCAGCATAGTAATCTCCTTATCAGCGATTCAACAGGGCTTGTGGCTTGGTTGCTCTACAACCCGTTCATCTAGGAAAGCGACCTTTCCGGTGAAATTCCCTCATGCTGGTTCAGAATTTTAACTAGTTTGCTGGAGAGCCGGTGCCCTCGATAACATAGCAATCTCCCTTCTGATTTTGGGACCGGCCAAGGTTCGATTTCCTTTGCTGCTAATGAAAGCTAGGAACTACAAGGGTTTTGAGCCCCTTCCGGTATCGACCGAAGTGCGCTTCCTATGGTAGCTCCCATTAGTCAATGGAACGTTAACCGCGGATAAAGTTTCGTGAATTCACGCAGCAGTCACTAACTTTGCTTTTTCAGGGGAGAGATCTTTGGGAACCAGCCACTTTTGGGGGTAGCGAGCACATCCTGCTTCTGGGCAGCATCCACTCTCTCCGTAGGTACATGTCCCGTCGCGGCTCCCGGCGGTAATCTTGCGGGAAGTTGCACTCCAGATAAACTTCCTCTTAGGATGGGGTTCACTCGCATACAGGTCGGTATTGCTGTTGGCGTCGCCGCGCTGATGGTATTTGGATTTCTCGGCTACATCTGGTGGCTGAGCAATCAGGGACCGGTGCTGGCGCGCTCCGAAGACCATGATCCGCTCACTGGCTTGCCCGTCAGCATTCGGATGAATCCCCTCCGCGACCGCACCATTGAGCACAGCGCCAACCAATTTCTGCACGAGCTTCGCGACGGCCACTGCGACCAGCTGCTCTCCCAGTGGGAGCACGACTACCGCAAGAAGTATGCGCATTTCATCTGCGATTCCGAAGCGCAGCATCCGCTGCTTTCCTGGGAGTTAGCCGAGTGGGAAAGCGCACCGCCGTTAACCCTCCTCCATTACCGCGGCAGGCGCCAATACGGCGGAGGCAAGTCTGGTACCTACACGGAACTCTTCACCGTCACCACCGAGAACAAAGACGGCCGGTGGGTGGTTACTAAGTACGACGCGATGTACTGAAGCAGCCGTGAGGTCGGAAAGCAGCTGCAGATGCTCAAGCGCTCCGGTATCTTTCGGAAAATCCAAGTACCGCCGGTGAGCGCGTTGGGGACCCTGCTTGTGTTCGCGCTGATGGCTGGGTCGGGCGCCGCCTGCCGAAGATCAGAGCCCTTGAGCGAAGTGCGAAAGGGCGCATTTTGGTCCGAGTTCGGAGGCCCAGCCCGCACGCCGGAACATATCAGTCCGTTCATTGCCTACAATCTGGTTTCTGCAAATGAACGATTCTTCGTCTATGTTCCTTCAGGCTACACGGGCGCGGAAGCCTATGGATTGATTGTATTCACTTACGCAGACCCTTCGGCCAGAGTTCCCGCGGGATGGCAGTCGGTGCTGGACCAACGAAAATATATTTTTGTGGCTGCGCAGAATGCGGGAAATGATCAGCCTCACGGGCGAAGACTGGGCCTTGCCGTGATGGCAGCCTTGAAGATGATGAAGATTTATCACATCAATCCAGATCGCGTTTACGCGGCTGGGTTCTCAGGCGGAGCACGGATATCCGGATTGCTCGGCTTCTACCAGTCAGACGTCTTTCGCGGGACCATCCAAAATTGCGGCGCTGACTTTTATAAATCAGTGCCCACGGTTGATGCTACATCCCAGCTCGATACCGCGGGCCACCCTTATGGGCTGCTTGATGCCTCAGACGCGGATGTGCACGGCGCAAAGGGTGTTCGCTTCGTCCTTATCACCGGCACCAACGACTTTCGTCGTGGGAACATACTGGATATCTTTCGCGGCGGATTCGAGCAGGAAGGTTTCCAGGCCAAGCTCTTGGATGTTCCGGGTATGGAGCACGACATCTGCGATGGTGAGACCCTGTCTCGGGCGCTCGACTTTCTTGAAGGCGGTAACTAGCCTTCCCTCAAACATTTCCCTTTTCGCGGTTCTCCATGTCTTTGTGTCGCCGTGGTAATAATTAGAAATGTCTGACCGCTCCCCCGAGCGTGAGCCGTCCGCTGCCCGCAACATCTACGCCTTTGGTATCACATCTTTCCTTAACGATGCAGCCACGGAAATGGCGTATTGGGTGTTGCCGGCGTTTTTGGTGACGCTAGGCGCGGGGCCGGCGCAGTTGGGATTGATCGAAGGCATCGCGGAAAGCGTAGCGTCATTTGCCCAGCTTTTTTCCGGCTATCTCGCCGACCGCATTGAACGCCGCAAGCCGGTTGTCGTCGCAGGATATTTTATTGCGAATGCGGTTAAGCCGCTGCTTGCCTTAGTCACTGCGTGGCCACAGATTTTGTTGATTCGCTTTAGCGATCGGCTCTCCAAAGGCTTTCGCGCCGCGCCCCGCGACGTGATGGTCGCTGAGTCGGTGCCAGGAAACCGGCTGGGATCGGCTTACGGACTCATTCAGTCGATGGATTCCGCCGGAGCGATTGCTGGTCCGTTGACTGCGCTGGCGATACTCTCACGTTTCGGCATTCGCAGCGTGTTCTGGGCGGCCGCCGTGCCGGGGGCACTCTGTGTGCTGGTGGCGTGGGCGGGCATACGGGAGATAAAAAGGGGCCGGAAAGATTCTGCCGAGAGCGTCGCCGGAAAATCCGACGCTCAAAACAAGAGCGTTAGTCCGCTCGCGCCCTTAAGTAGCGGCGTAAAACTCCCCCCGAGTTTCTATTATGTGCTGGTTGCCGTGACGCTTTTTTCCTTGGGCAATTCGAGCGACATGTTTCTGGTGTTGCGGGCGCAAAACGTCGGGATTCGCGTGGCGCTCGCGCCGCTGCTCGGCTTGGTTTTCAATATTACATATACGCTCGCATCGTGGCCTGCAGGATGGTTTAGCGATCGGGTCTCACGCCGTCTCGTGGCTTCCGTGGGCTATGTGATTTTCGCAACCGTCTATTTCATGTTTGGCCGGGCTCCCTCCACGCTGGCGATTTGGATCGCCATGGCGGCATATGGTTTCTATTACGCGTTGACCCAGCCCGTACTGAAGGCCCTGGTAGTTGAGACTGCGGGCGAGCGGGTCCGCGGTCGCGCTCTGGGAATTTATTTCTTCGTAACCAGCATAGCGACCTTGGCGGCGAGTTTGATTACGGGCGAATTGTGGAAGCACTATGGGGCTGGGATTCCATTTTACTTTTCGGCGGCGTTAGCGATCGTAGCTGCGGGACTGTTGCAGGGGGCGGGAGGCCGGCGAGACGCTCTCCCAGATCGCGCCTGAGTGAGGCAACCGTTCCCTCAGAGGCTGATGCCCGCGATCCATCAAGCGCTAGCGGCACGGCTCGAAGCCGTGCTCTTCCCCAAACTCTTCCACCACAGGAAAATTAAAATCTGAGCTGCGATTCCGGCGCACGAATCCAGAACTACATCTTGCCAACGTCCGGTGCGCGAAGGGATAAAACTCTGATGCCACTCATCGAGACTGGCCACCGATGCAGTTCCCAGAATTGCGATCGTTGCCCACCGGGGTGTCCACCTCACATTCCTCATCGCGGGCAAGGTTGCGCGCCAGGCGCGAAAAAGCAGGATGCTCAGGATGGCGTAGCCCACGACGTGGCCTCCTTTGCGAATGAAGAAGTGCCATTGCCCGAAGTGCGCCCGGTCCAGACCGAAAATGAAATGCAACAGGGGATATAGAATCCGGCTGGTGTTGGTCGCCGAAGCCAGGTTGGTGGACTCAATGGCAATCACGATGAGCCATAGAATCGCGGCGGTCCATGCTTTCAGAAGATTGAGCCGGCCTATGTTCAAGAGGCAGAGCCAGTATGCGATGGGTCTGACAGCCGAGACCCTGCCCTGAGCTTGCCGCAGGGGCGGCTTTCCCCGCACAAGTAGAATCCCCAGGAGGTCGCGCTACTCGATGGCATAGTTTGGAGCCTCGCGAGTGATCATTACATCGTGAACATGGCTCTCGCGGAGCCCAGCGCCGCTGATGCGAACGAAGCGCGTTTTCTGCAGGAGTTCGGCAATGGTGGCGCAGCCGCAATAACCCATGCCTGATTTCAACCCGCCCACCATCTGATGAACGATCATCGCCACAGAGCCGCGATAGGGGACGCGTCCTTCGATGCCTTCGGGAACCAGCTTTCCCAGGCGATTAGCATCGCCATTGTTCTCAGAAACTGCGGCGGACGAATCGCCTTCCGTGCTTTGAAAGTATCGTTCGGCAGAGCCTTGGGTCATGGCGCCGATCGATCCCATACCGCGATATGACTTGAAGGAGCGACCTTGGTACAGAATCAGTTCGCCGGGACTCTCGTCGGTGCCGGCGAAAAGCGAACCGATCATCACCGCACTCGCGCCTGCGGCCAGCGCTTTGGTGATGTCACCGGAGTACTTGATGCCGCCGTCGGCGATGATGGGAACGCCCGCGGCTTTGGCGGCGCGGAAAGCTTCGGCGATAGCGGTGATCTGCGGGACGCCCGCTCCGGTAACCACGCGTGTGGTGCAAATCGAACCAGGACCGATGCCAACCTTGATGCCGTCGGCGCCGGCGCGGGCGAGTTCGCAAGCGCCGTCAAAAGTAGCGACGTTGCCGGCCAATAATTCCATTTCAGGCAGCTTCGATTTCACTAGCCTCACTGCGTCGAGCACTTTGGTGGAGTGGCCGTGTGCGCTGTCAATCGCGAGCACGTCGACCTTCGCTTCCGCCAACTCCTGGGCGCGCTCAAGAAAATCTCCGGTAGCGCCGATGGCTGCGCCTACACGCAAACGTCCTTGAGAATCCTTGGCGGCGTTGGGATATTTAAGTTTTTTCTGGATGTCCTTTACGGTAATCAATCCCTTGAGATTATATTTGTCGTCGACGACCAGAAGTTTTTCGACGCGATGCTCGTGCAGAATTTCTTCGGCATCTTCAAGCGTGGTGCCCACCGGCACAGTGATCAGATTTTTCTTGGTCATCACCCGATCGATGGGAATGTCGAAGCGAGTCTCGAAGCGGAGGTCGCGATTGGTGAGGATGCCGACCAGGCGCCCATGCTCGGTGATGGGCACTCCGGAAATCTTGTATTTACGCATAACCTCAAGCGCGTCACTGACTTTATCGGTGGGCGACATAGTGACCGGATCGACGATCATGCCGCTTTCGGAGCGCTTTACTTTATCTACTTCGTTGGCCTGCTGCTCGATGGTGAGATTGCGATGAATGATGCCGAGTCCGCCCTGCTGCGCCAGCGCAATTGCCATGTGTGATTCGGTGACAGTGTCCATGGCGGAGCTGACGATGGGAATGTTCAGAGCGATGTTGCGGGTAAGCAGAGTCTGAGTATTAGCGGTCGCTGGAATTACGTCAGAGCGGGCGGGGAGCAAAAGAACATCGTCGAAGGTGAGAGCTTCGGGTACTGGAAAATGAATCATAAAGTTCTCGGTAGTTCTCCCAGCTTGTGGGGTGAATCTTCATTCTAGATATGGCGCAGGATTCAAGCAAATGAACGGACCAACCGGGGTGCAGGATGAAGGTTGCGATTGGGACGAGACCGTCTTATCCTTTGGCGGCGCCGTCGGGACGGCGGCGCTACGGAGCTCAAACTATGCGCAGTCTGATTCTCTTTAGTTTCCTGGCCATCTCAGCGTTCGCGGCGGCACAGCAATACGATCTTGTGCTCGAGGGTGGACGAGTCATGGATCCAGAGACCGGTCTGGACGCGGTGCGCAATGTGGGCATCCGGGACGGAAAGATTGTCCGGATCTCATCCCAGGCGCTGAATGGGCTGCGTGTGGTTCCTGCCGGAGGGCTGGTGATTGCTCCCGGGTTCATCGATCTGCACCAGCATGGGCAAGACTTGGCGAGCCAGCGGGTGAAGGCGTTAGACGGTGTGACCACAGCGCTGGAGTTGGAAATCGGCGCGCCCGATGTCGCGGAATTCTTGAAATCCAAACAAGGTCACTCGCTGATTCACTACGGCACGTCTGCCAGCCATGTGGCGGCTCGGGCTCTGGTGTTCGGTGCGCCCCTGCCGGCCGGGACGATCCTGCCGAAGAGTGGACCTGGGACTGATCAGGCCGCTACGCCAGAACAAATCGAAGCGATGCGCGAGCGGTTGCGTGCAGAATTGGACGCCGGCGGCTTGGCCATCGGGATGGGCATCCAGTACACACCCGGCGCGACCCGGCTGGAAGTGATTGACATGTTCCGTCTCGCTGCCGATAGAAGGTTGCCGGTCTACACGCACGCCCGCAGCGTCGGTCGTGTCGAGCCGGGCTCAGCGATCGAGGCCGTCAGTGAAGTGATCGGAGCGGCGGCGATCACGGGCGCTCCCCTGCATATCGTCCACATCAATAGCACTTGCCTGCGCGACTCGCTGGAATGCCTCTCCATGGTGGAAGGAGCACGCGCTCGCGGCCTGGACGTGACTACCGAGGCCTATCCCTACATCGCCGGCATGACCGCCGTGAACTCGGCACTGTTCAATCCCGGCTGGCGCGAGAAACTTGGAATCGATTACGGCGAGCTCGTTCTTCCCGACACTGGCGAGCACCTTACCAAGTTGCGTTTCGAAGAGTTGCACAATTCCAGCACGACACAGTGGGTGCTGATTTTCGCCAACACACAGGAGATAGTGGACAAGGTAATTCCTCATCCGCTGGTCATGATCGCGAGCGATGGCGCGGAAGGCCATCCTCGCAACGCGGGAACCTACTCGCGCGTGCTGGCACAGTATGTTCGCGAAAAGGGAAGCATTACGCTGATGGATGCGATCCGCAAAATGAGTTTAATGCCGGCGGAGATGCTCGAACGGTCGACGCCGGCAGCTCGACAGAAGGGAAGATTGCAGGAAGGCGCTGACGCTGACATCGTCGTCTTCGACGCAAGAACGATCACAGACCGCTCCACCTTCGAAAAGCCTATGGAGCCAAGTGTGGGCGTCCGCTATTTGATGGTGGGAGGAAGGGTGGTGGTCGACGAAGGCAAGCTCGTCCCCGATGTGTTCCCCGGCCGCGCCATTTTGGGACCGGGCAAGTCGGGGAAATAACCTTGACGGCGCTGTTGGCAGTTTCTAGTCCACGGTTAACGGCGCTGTGACGCTGCCGATCTTGCCGGTGAGGTTGTCGCGGATAACTATTCGGATGGCGTAGTGTCCAGGCCCAAGCTTCCAATGCGTTCTTCATGTCGATTCCCCGGGCGCGCATTGACGCCATTGGCGCGTCGGGGACGTTCGTATTGACTGCCTTGCCTAGGGTAGTCGCCGCTTTGCCGCTCTTGCTTTTGCAGACGTAGGCAGCTGCGGCAAAGTCGAAGTATCGAGGTGGTTCTGTCCATTGCTCCCTTCGGTTGACACGCCCTCGGCCGGCATACGCACGATGAGCTCAATCTTCTTCTTTTTTGTTCTTTGCGCCGTCGCCGGAGGCTCCCAACCATTGTGGGCAGGAGAGCCGGGACAACTCAAACTCGAGACGCAGCCAGAGAGGCGACTGCGCGCGGGTTTCTCCGGTGGAGCGTTTGTCTTTTCCCCCCTCGCGGGCGTATATTAGAAAACTGAGAACTGTTGTGTAGTACCAGCATTTGGCGAGGCACACCAGTGGGCGCAAGCCCACTTTTTCGTTGCAGGGTAATCCCAGGTCGACGGGGCTGCAAGTTATTGGATGCATGGCGATTGAGCTTGATCGCGTACGAGAGATTGCGGAGCGGGTAGCCGCTTCCAGCGGGCTGGAAGTGGTCGAAGTAGAGTTTCGCGGGAGTGGTCAAGCCCGCATGCTGCGCGTGTTCTTGGACAAGCCGGGAGCCGCCGGAGGCGATCCGCTGGCGGGAGTAACGCACGGAGATTGCGCCAACTTCAGCCGCGAGTTTGGCACTATCCTCGATGTCGAGGATGCCATTCCGAGCAGCTATACGCTGGAGGTTTCATCCCCAGGGTTGGACCGCAAGCTGACGAAAGCAGCAGAGTTTGAGCGCTTCGCGGGCAGCCGGATGAAACTGACGACGAGGCATCCGGTAAACAACAATCGGTACTTCGAAGGCCGGCTGGAAAGTTTTCGCGAAGGACGCCTGACGCTCGATCTGAGCGTGGCCAGTAAAAAGTCGCGTAAGAAGATGGGCACGGCTGCGGAGCCGGGACAGAAGATCGAAATTGAATTCGCCAATGTAGAAAAGGCGAATCTAGTACCGGAAATTTGAGGCAGTCCTGGGTCCTGAGCATCCGGGTTTTGGCCAGGCTTGTGGCTCGGCAGGTTGCACTTTTATAACGGAATACCTTATGGCGAGTGAGCTCTACAACACGATCGACGCACTAAGTCGCGAAAAGGGGATCGATCCCCAGATTGTGGTGACCGCGGTGGAAGATGCCATTGTGATGGCGACGCGCAAGTACTACAAGTCGCAAGAAAATCTGCGCGCCGAGCTGGATAAAGAGACCGGCAAGATCAATGCTTATGCGGTGAAGACCGTCGTCGAGACTTCGGAGCAGGTAGAAGATCCACAGTTGCAGATCACACTGGACGATGCACGCAAGGCTGATCCCAGTCTGGTGGTTGGCGGAGAGTTGCGGATTCCGAAGGTCACCGAGGGAATTCTTGGGCGCATCGCCGCGCAACTGGCGAAGCAGGTGATTTTTCAAAAAGTCCGCGAAGCTGAACGCGACACGGTCTACAACGAATACATCGGACGCGTGGGCGAAGTGGTGAACGCCACGGTCAAGCGAGTAGAAGGCCCGGACGTGATTTTCGACATCGGCAAAGCCGAGGCGCGCATGCCGCGCAAGGAGCAGTCACGGCTGGAGTCGTTTGCGATTGGTGAGCGGGTGCGGGTGGTGATCGCGCGCGTGGAACGAGCTTCAAAAGGGCCGGGCGTAGTTGTGTCCCGCGCTGTGCCGGATCTGGTGCAGCACCTTTTCCAGACTGAAGTGCCGGAGATTTACGACGGCACGGTGGTGATCCGCGCCATTGCGCGGGAAGCCGGTGAGCGCACGAAAATCGCCGTCATGTCCAAGGACAAGGATGTCGATGCGGTGGGCGCATGCGTTGGTATGAAGGGAATGCGGGTGCAGTCGATCATCCGCGAATTGCACGGAGAGAAGATTGACATCATCGAATATCACGAGGACGCAGTCACTTTCGCCGAGAAAGCTTTGCAGCCCGCGAAAGTGAGCAAAGTCACGGTGGTTGATTCCGGCGGCAAGCATCTGGAAGTTGTGGTTGACGATAGCCAGCTTTCTCTCGCCATTGGCAAGAAGGGGCAGAATGTTCGTCTCGCGGCCAAGTTGCTGGGCTGGAAGATTGACATCAAGAGTGAGGAAGAGAAGCGGCAGGAAGTGGAGCAGCAAATGTCCGCGATGGTCGTCCAGACAGCGACGCCGCTCGAGAGCGTCCCCGGGCTAGGCGATGGACTAGTAGAAAAACTGAATGCAGCCGGTGTGACCACCGTCGAAGCACTGGCGGATATGACGCCGGAGCAACTTGAGGCGATTGAAGGCATTGGACCGAAGACGGTGGAAAAAATCAGCCTGGCGGTGAATAATTACTTTGCCAGCCTTGACCCGGGTGCCGTGGTTGAGGGAGAAGTGGCGGCCGAAGGCGAGGCCGCGGCGGAAACGTCTGAGGCAGTCGCTGAGCAAGTTCCTGCAGAAGCCGAATCGAGTGAACTAGCGGCCAGTGAAGAAGCGTCTGGCGAAACTCCAACCGAGGAAGCTGCTGCCGAACCGCGGGCTGCGAGCGAGACTGAAGAGCAGGCTGAGCAGCCTGCGGAAGCGAAGTCCGCTTCCGAGACCAGAGAATAAATCATGAGCACGCTGGCATATGTTCGACGGCGTGGGACCGAAGAAACTGACTCCGTGAGGTCGCAATGAAGACCTAACTACAACACGGAGAAACGAAAGGCCGGATGAGTAAGGTTCGAATTAACGATCTTGCCAGAGAACTGGAAGTAAAGAGCAGAGCCATTCTGGATACGCTACCGTTGGTTGGGGTGACCGAGAAGAAGACGCATTCCAGTTCTCTGGAGGAGCATGAGGCGGAGAAGGTACGCGTGTACATCCGTTCCGCGGATGGCTCTTCCTCGGCGGGCAAGTCCAGTGCGCGTCCAGCTCGAGTCGAAGAAGAAATCAAGACCAAGATTGATCTCTCACAGATCTCGCGTCCTGGCGATGTACTGAAGGCGATTACGCAGCAGAGAGAGGCGGTTGCCCCGCCACCTGCCCCGCGTCCTGTACCGCCGCCCGTGGCACGTGCGCCAGTCCCCCAGGCTCCAGTGGAAAAACCTGCGCCAGCGCCCCCGGCCGCAGTTAGTCACCCGGCTGCGGTTAGTCATCCGGCAACAGTTGCACCTCCCGTGGTAAGGCCAGCGGCGGCTGCGCCTCCGGCAACTTCGGTGACTGCACCTCCGGCGCCCGCTGTCGTTACCGCGCGACCGGCCGTAGCTCCTCCTGTTCCAACAACGCCCGCCGCGCCGTCGCCCGTGGTCGCGCCTCCGCCGCGTCCTGCTACACCGCCCGTGGTCGCAGCATCTTCAGCGCAGTCTGCTCCGGTAGTTTCGGCGAGCGCTGCCCCCGCGCCACCGGTTGCGGCAAAGCCCGTCGCTCCGCCGCCACCGGCGCCGCGTATGATCGTTCCGCAAACTGGGCCGCGCCCGGTTTACAAAGCGCCCGTGCGACCGGCTGCCCCAACGGTGCAGCCTGGAGTTCCCATCGGCGGCGCAATGCGCGCCGCTCCCGGGCGTCCCGTGCCGGGACAGCCGATTTTTCAGCGCCGTCCACCCGTCCAAGGAGGAGGCCCTGGGGGTCCACCGCGCCCGCCGCTGCGTCCCGGTGAGCGTCGCCCCATGCATCCCACGCGGCAAGCGCCCGCGGGAGCGCGCCCGCTGGGCGTAGGTCCAGCTCTCCCACCCCCAGGAACAACCCGTCCGGGTAGCCGTCCCGGCGGGCCTGCGCGGCGTCCCGGTCAGCGTTATGTTCCGCGCGGGGTGAAGGAAGGCCCGATGAAGGGCTACACGCCGCCAGCGCGCATGGTGGTGTCGAATGAGCCCCAGCCGATCACGCGCAGCATCACCATCACCGAAGGCATCAGTGTAAAAGATCTGGCGGAGAAGTTGGACATTCGTGCGAAGGATCTGATCTCGCGTCTGTTGTCGAAGGGCGTCTTCGCTACCATCAACCAGACGCTGGATGCGGAACTGGCGAGTGAAATGGCCCGCTTCTTCGGCGCCGATACTAACGTGATCACGTTCGAAGAGCAGACGGCAAAAGAGATTGACGCGGCTGCTTCCGGAGAAGAGTCCGCCCCCGAAACCGGGATTCGTCCGCCTGTGGTTACGATCATGGGCCACGTCGACCATGGTAAGACGACACTACTCGATTCCATCCGCATCACGAATGTGGCGGGGGGCGAAGCGGGAGGCATCACCCAGCACATCGGCGCCTATAAGGTACGGATTACCGACAAGGAATCGCCGGCGTTCGGGCGCGAAATTGTTTTCCTCGATACGCCCGGTCACGAAGCGTTCACCCGCATGCGATCCCGCGGAGCGAAAGCCACGGACATTGTCGTGTTGGTGGTTGCGGCTGACGACGGCGTCATGCCGCAAACGCTCGAGGCCATCGACCACGCGCACGCCGCTGAAGTTCCCATCATCGTTGCGGTGAACAAAATTGACAAGCCCGATGCCTTGCCGGACCGCGTCAAGAAACAGCTCGCCGATCGCGGTTTGATGCCGGAAGAATGGGGCGGCAAGACTGTGTTCGTCGACGTTTCGGCAAAGAAGAAAACGAATCTGAACCTGTTGATGGAAATGATTTGCCTGGTGGCCGACTTGGGCGAATTGAAAGCTACTCCCGAGCGCGCTGCGACTGGCGTGGTGCTCGAAGCCAAGCTCGATCGCGGACGCGGTCCGGTAGCCACCGTACTCGTACAGAACGGAACTCTGAACGCAGGCGACAATTTTGTAGTTGGCAACGTATACGGCAAAGTGCGTGCGATGTTTGACGATCGCGGCGCACAGTTGAAGACGGCTCCGCCTTCCACTCCTGTCGAAATCATTGGGATGGAAGCGTTGCCGCAGGCCGGCGATCAGTTTGTGGTGGTAGCCGATCGCGACAAAGCGCGCGGCATTTCCGAATATCGCGAACAGAAGTCGCGTGAAGCCGCGCTGGCCAAGAGTTCTCGCGTGTCGCTGGAAGGATTGGCGGAGCAGATCAAGGCAGCGGGCACCAAGGAACTGAACGTCATTCTCAAGGGCGATGTGCAGGGCTCGGTAGAAGTGATCACTGATCTTTTGACGAAGCTCTCCAACGAAAAGGTTCGCCTCAAACTGCTGCGCTCGGGCGTGGGCGCGATCACCGAGACCGACGTCCTCCTCGCTTCCGCATCGAATGCGATCATTATTGGTTTCAACGTGCGGCCGGAGCGCAAGGCGCAGGAAATCGCCGAGCAAGAAAAAGTGGACATCCGCCTGCACTCGATCATTTACGAACTGCAGGACGAGATCAAGCGGGCGATGAGCGGATTGCTCGAACCCACGATCAAGGAAACCTATCAGGGCCGTGCCGAAGTGCTCAACGTTTTCCGCATCCCGAAAGTGGGGACTGTGGCTGGTTGCAGAGTAAGCGATGGCTTGATCAAGCGGGACTCTGAAGTCCGCCTGCTGCGCGATGACGTGCAAGTGTTCAAGGGCAAGGTGGGATCGCTGCGGCGCTTCAAGGATGACGCCAGCCAGGTTACCAACGGCATGGAATGCGGCATCTCAATCTCCAACTACGGCGACATTAAAGTCGGCGATGTCATCGAAGCCTTCGCTACCGAGAGAATTGCCGCGGAAGTGATTGCTTGAAGACGGTTTTCAGTTTTCAGGGTAGCTCTCAGTTCTAACTCCGGCAGGTTTTTGCTGTGCACTGGGAGCAAAGATCTGAGGGAAGACATCTGAGAACTGGGATCGAATGCCCATCGCCTTCCTTACGCTCGAACTTCACATCGAAGCGGCGCAATCGCTCAAGGATAAACGTCAAGTGGTGCGCAGCATCAAAGATCGCCTGCGCACCAGTTTCAATGTTTCCGTCGCCGAACTTGAAGCCACTGGCTTGTGGAATCGCGCCACCATTGGTGTAGTCAGCATCTCGGATTCGCGCGACTATCTCGATGGATTGATGAAAAACGTGGAGCGCCAGGCCACGCGAATCGCCAACAACCACGGCGCAGACGTGGCCGACGCGTTCGTCGATTACCTGTAGAATTCCGCAACCGAGCTGCCCGAGATTTCCAGCCTCGGCATCCGCGGTCGCCTGACCACTGCTATCGCATTGTTACCTCTGTACTTAACTCAGGGCCACTAAGGTGCGCGACAATAGCACTTGAGGGCCAACACTGGCAGTCGATTTTCTGATATTCTCATCCGTTTTACTTCGAGGTGAAGGGTGGAAAAGCGCGGGCTGAAATATCATCGCGGACGATTGGGCGAGGCCTTGCGCGAGGAGATTGAAACCTTGGTGGAAGGCGAACTGGCTGATCCGCGCATCGGATTGGTTGGTGTCACTGCTGTACATGTAGCCGACGATGGCCGTTCCGCGCAGGTTCTGGTGGATGTGGATGGCGACGATCAGGAAGCGGAACGCAGCCTGGAAGGCTTGCTCGCAGCCAAAGAATATATACGGCATGAACTGGTGGAACGTTTGCGGCTGAGGCGCGCGCCGGAATTGTATTTCCGGTTGGACCGCTCGGAGCGCGAGAAAGCTCGAGTCGAAGAACTGTTAGCGCGGGCGAAAAAGAGGATGAAGTCTCATACCAAGCCGGGGATGAAAAAGGCACAGTGATGTTGCGGGACGTTCTCCATCAAATCGAGCAGCGTAAACGGTTCGTGCTCACGTCACACGCGCGGCCTGACGGCGATGCGATCGGATCGGCGCTGGCCTGCTGCCAGGTGCTGCGGGCCATGGGAAAGCAGGCGGACGTCGTGCTGCATGATGGGGTGCCGCGAATCTATCGCTCCCTCCCATTTGCCGACCAGGTGTTGCAGGCCGATCGTATCGGCGGCGATTACGAGGCGGCAATCATTCTGGAATGCGACAGCATTCACCGCACACGGTTGCAGGGCCTCGAAGATCGATTTCTCATCAGTATTGATCACCACATCAGCGGACGCCCGTTCGCGCACGTGAACTGGATCGATCCTCAGGCCGTGGCCACCGGCGAAATGGTTTTCCGTCTGGCGCGCGAGGCGGGAGCGCCGTTCTCTCCGGAAATCGCAACCTGCCTCTACACTGCGCTCATGACCGATACCGGATCGTTCATGTTTCAGGGAACGAACGAACATACCTTCGCTCTGGCACGCGAACTCGTGCTCGCTGGCGCTGACCCGTCCCATTGCGCGCGCAGCATTTATTTCGCCCACTCCGTGGCCAAGATGAGGTTGCTCGGCGAAGCGTTGCGGAATTTGAATACCGAGGGTCACGTTGGTTGGACTTGGGTGTCTCAGGAACAAATGGAGCGCTGCGGAGCCAAAGAAGAAGACTGCGAGGGTCTTGTCAACTACGTGCTTTCCATTGGGGAAGTCGAGGTGGCGGCATTCTTCCGTGAACTTCCCGAAAAACGTTTTCGCGTAAGTCTGCGTAGCAAGGGTACTCTCGATGTGGCGCGAGTGGCGGAGCGCTTCGGAGGCGGAGGGCACGAATGCGCCAGCGGTTGTTCCATCGACGGTCCGCTGGCCAATGCGGTCCAACAGATTCTGCAAATTTTGCGCCGCGGCTCCATACAATAATTTACAAATTATGCTTTAGCGAATTGTGAATTGCTGATTTTTGATTGCTCGCCCTGGGCCGGGGTTTGCGCGATCAACCATCAGAAATCAACAATTGACTCAACCATGCCCACCCTTCCGAAAGCCTAGTTCATGACGAACCGCACTCGCACGGATGCGCTGTTGCTGGCGGGTTTTTGTGCGTTTCTTTTTTTCTACGGGCTGGGGCAGTTCGGTCTGATTGGAGCCGATGAGCCGCGATACGCTCAGGTGGCGCGCGAAATGCTGCAGCGTCACGACTGGATCACGCCGGTCCTCGGTGGTCGCCCGTGGCTGGAAAAGCCGCCGCTTTATTACTGGCAGGCGATCGTGGCTTACCGCATCTTGGGCGTGAGTGACTGGGCCGCGCGGCTGCCTTCGGCAATCGATGCTACCTTCCTTGTGCTTGCGGTGTACTTTTTTTTACGCCGCTTCCAACCGGGATTCGAGCTCGACGGGGCGCTGATGGCGGCTTCCAGTGGGGGGATCATGGGCTTCGCTCGCGCTGCGTCCATGGACATGGCCCTGGCCGCCGCTTTCACGATGGCCCTGCTTAGCTGGTGGACCTGGCACGATACCGGTAAGCGAATGTACCTGGCATCATTCTATGGACTCCTGGCTTTAGGAACGCTGGCGAAGGGCCCGGTAGCTCCTTTTCTCGCGTTCCTGGTGATCGCTTCCTACGCCGCCGCGGTTCGAGAATTGCGGCTGTTATTGAAGACGTTCTGGCTGCCGGGAATTATTTTGTTCTGCGTCGTCGCGCTACCGTGGTATTTCGCCGTGCAGGCACGCAATCCGGAATTCTTTCGTGAGTTCATTGTCGAGCACAACCTGGGACGGTTCTCGAAAAATCTTTATCATCATACCGAGCCGTTCTGGTTTTACCTGCCGGTAACCGCTTTGGCGTTGCTTCCGTGGACGGTTTTCGCGATCGCGGGTTTTGCCAGGTCGCTGCGAAAGTGGCGGGCTTCTCGGACGGCGAACGGCGCATCGCAAGGCGATCCAGAATATCGGCTCCGCATTTTCTCCACCTGCTGGCTCGTCGTGCCGGTGATATTTTTCTCGATCTCGCAATCAAAACTTGCGGGCTATATTCTTCCCGCGATTCCAGCGGGCGCCCTGTTGCTAGCGGACTACCTGCGGCACCGTCTCGAACAAAATCATGCGAGAGCCGTTGCCCCGTGGCTGATAATTCTGCATGCGCTGTTGGCGGCGGCTCCCATTGTCCCGGCTCTGCTGATTGCATATCTGATCACCCAGCACCGTCTGCCGGGTGGCCAGCCGACGCTGGTCGCGCTCGCCGTCGCATTCCTGCTCTGTGCCGGAATTGCGCTCACTCTGGGGCGCAAGAATGGGCTGCGCATGTTGCGGTTCGTCACTCTGATTCCCGTCGTCCTCACCGTCGGTGCGGTCATGAAACTTGGCTCCCAAGCTTTGGACGCGACACTCTCGGCACGTCCACTGGCCGCAGAGCTCGCCACCGTCGAAATGCGTCAGCGACCGCTGGCGGTCTATCACATTCGCCGCGAACTGGAATACGGCCTTACGTTTTATCGTAACCAGCTATCCTTCAACTACGACTGGGGTCGTGTTCTACCAGAAGAGCACTTGCTCGTGGCACAGGAAAATTCGCAAGCAGCGATCGAGAAGGTTGTAGCCGGCCGCCGAGTCTCTTACCTCGGACACTATGCTCCTCAGCATGTGGATTATTTCTGGGTGGCCGCCGCGCCTTCGCCTTAAGGTTTGTTGCCGTCCTTTGTTCCGCCCGTTTGCCTAAGCTCTTACAACCCACTAAACTCGGAGTTCTGCCGCCGCGAATGATAGCCTAAATTCGTTTGGCTGGACTTCGCAGGAGCCCCGTGGAGATTCTCGACCTCAGACATTTTTCCTCCGTGGATTTGCGTCCCCTGCTCGACGACGAGGGTCGAGCCTGGGCGAACCTGCTTTCATGGGATTACAGCGGATCCGCAGAAATGATCCTCCGCTACGTCGACGCGAAAATTCTTCCAGGCTACGCAGCCATCGAACGCGGACGCATTTTCGGCTACACCTTCTTTGTTTATGAAGGGAGCAAGGGCGTCGTCGGCGATCTGTTCGTGACGAATGGCAACCGACTGCCTAATCCCCGGGAGGTAGAACTTAAGCTGCTCACTCACGTGATCGAGACCTTACAGCAGTCGCCGGGAATTCATCGCGTCGAGGCGCAATTGCTGGCGCACGAAGCCGGAAGCGTTGCCCGGCCATTTCTGGATCAGGGATTCCAACGCCATCCGCGCCTGTTCATGGTCCTCGGGGTTGCCAACGTATCGCCGCCGGTTATCGCCACTCATCCGGATATTGAGATTCGTCGCTGGACCGAGGCGGACTACCAGCCCGCAGCGGCGGTAATCACCGCGGCGTATCGCGGTCACGTCGACGCTCAGATTAATGATCAGTACCATACGCTGGGCGGATCGCTGCGCTTCCTCAATAATATTGTTCGCTTTCCGGGATGCGGCCTGTTCGACGCGGAAGCTTCATTCGCAGCCGTGGATCGCAAAGCTAAAAATCTGATTGGTTTGATTCTGTGCTCGCGCGTACGCGGCGACGTGGGCCATGTGACCCAGGTGTGCGTGCTCCCGGAATATCGTTCTCACGGTATCGGGGAATCGCTTCTGGCCGCGACCGTGGCCAGTCTGCGGAAGCGAGGGTTTTCTATGCTGTCACTGACCGTGACGGAAGCCAATTCACGCGCGGTGGCACTATATCGCCGGCTGAATTTTGAATCGAAGCGAGTGTTTGATGCCTTTGTCTGGCAGGGCTGAGTCTATCTTCGGACCAGCCACATAGCCCATCCTGCGACCAGGGCGCCGCCGAGAAACATCACAAAACAATACAAGCCGTAGCGGATCATGTCGCGAGTGGTCTCACGGTGCGTGATGCCGAAGACGATAGAGGCAAAAAGCGCAAACACAAAAGCCGCACTGAAGTGAGTGAGTTGGACGGTCATTGTTTCTTCCCGATGGCAATGTGATAGGCGTCCGCCACGGCAATGAAATTCAGCAGTCCGGCAACGATCATGAATTTGGTTCCGTAATCGGCAATCGCAAAAGCAATCGCCCCCTGGCCCGCGTTCATGGCCAGGGTCGCGATATACATTCCCCCCGCCCCCAGGTCGCCGATGAATCCGAGAATGTCGAGAATGTCGCCACCGTTAGCCTTGTAAATATGGCCCCTCATCATCAAGCCAAGCACAAATAAGGTTCCGATGGAAATGAGAATCAGCAGGCCGCGAATCCAGCGTCGTTGGATGAGGTGGCCCGCCCCCGGAATGAGCCAACCCACAGCGGGCGCGACGACTGACATCACGCTCGCGGGCTGCGCCGGCTCAACTGCTTTCGTTTTAACTGTCGTGGAATTTGCCATCAGATAATTACGATCTCGCGTTGAATGTTGCCCGTAACTTCGGCAGACTTCGGTCGCACTAGCATGTTGACTTCGCTGCGCACTCCGAACTCCGGCAAATAAATGCCAGGCTCGATCGAGAAGCAGGAATTGGGAAGAAGCTGGCGCTCGTCATGTATTTCCAGATCGTCCATGTTGGCGCCATTGGAATGGACGTCCGTCCCAATGGAATGTCCGGTGCGGTGAATAAAGTATTCGCCGAAACCTTTTTGCTTGATGTGGTTGCGAACCGCGCGGTCGACCTCCCAACCGGCAATGCGGCGTCCGGCGTCGATTGCGTCGGTTACAGTCTTCACGCCGGCGTCGCGCGCGTCGCGCACAATTTCAAAGACTTCTCGCACCCGGACGGAAGGCGCCGCACCCACAAAGCCCATCCAGGTAATGTCGTAGTAAACCGCATCCGGCACATCTTTCTTGGCCCAGACGTCAAGCAAAACCAGGTCGCCCTCGCGAATGGGGACCGGACGATCGGCGCGCGGCTCATAATGCGGATTGCCGGCGTTGGCGTTTACCGCCACGATAGGAGGATCATCGGTATGCAGTTTCTCGCGGCGAAACGCCTCCACAAACCATTGCTGGATGGTATACTCCGTCGTTCCACCGTTGCGCGCTCGCGTCCCAATTTCCTTGAAAGCCGCTGCTACAATTGAATCCACGCTATCGCGCGCCGCAAAGTGCGTTTTGATCTGTTCTTCCGTCCAAGTGGATTCGAATTGCGCGATCAGGTCGGCGGAACTGACAACGTTCTTTCCCAGACCACGCAGCAAGTCGATCGTCCCGCCATCGACCAGAGAAATCGTGAAGACGATATTGTTGGGCGAATACTGCATGGCAATGTCGCGGTAAGCTGCGAGCGTCGACTTCAGAGTGTCGAAGAGTTCCTGCCATCCGGAATACTGGCGCTTGCTTCCGGGCAGGGAATCGAGATGGCCAGCCTCGATTTTGTGCACCAGTTTGACCGGCTCGCCCTGTGCTGGTATCAGGTAAAACCAGCGTCGCGTGACCATCAGCCCCGCAGGCAAGCCGAGCACGCGGTACGCGATGGGATCGCGATGATGGTGGTCATAGAAAAGCCAGGCATCAATGTTGCGTTCGCGCAGTGCTGATTGGATGGCAGCCAGATCCATGGGCAAACGTCTATTGTAAACAATGGGAAGGATTTGGGCGAATCGGCATTCGAGCGCCGCGTTCTAAACGATCATTCTCCGGGCTGTTATTCTTGTTGCACCACAACGCCGGATGTCTGTGATGACCGAAGCCGTTGCCAGCAAGCGCGTCCGCATCGAAGCGGTCGATGTGGTTCGCGGTGTCATCATGATTCTGATGGCTCTCGATCATACCCGGGATTTCTTCGGCAACTCCGGCGTGAATCCCACCGATCCCGCCCAGACCACGATACCGCTATTCTTCACGCGCTGGATTACGCATTTCTGTGCGCCCGTTTTCTTTCTGCTCACCGGCACCGGGGCTTACCTCTCGCTGCGCAAGAAGTCAAAGAGTGAGTTATCGCGATTCCTCTTTACCCGCGGACTCTGGCTGATCTTTCTGGAAGTCGTGGTGGTGCGCTGTTTCGGCTGGCAGTTTAACTTCGATTACCACCTTCTCCTGCTCAACGTCTTGTGGGCGCTGGGCTGGGCGATGATTACACTCTCCGTTCTGGTTTACCGGCCAGCCTTTGTCGTGGCGACGTTCGGTCTGTTGCTGATCGCGACCCACAACCTTTTCGATTCCGTACAGTCCTCCAACCCGGTCTGGTCCGTCCTGCACTCGCCCAACATTATCTGGAACAGCCCTGGACGCATCGTGTTCGTCGCCTATGCTCTCATTCCCTGGATCGGGGTTACGGCTGCAGGCTATGGCCTGGGGCAGATCTATGGCTGGCAGTCGGAACGTCGCCAGCGGTTTTTGCTGCCGCTGGGCATCGGGTTAACCGCCGTCTTCTTCATTTTGCGGGGCATCAATCGATACGGCGATCCGCTGCCCTGGTCCACCCAGAAATCCGCGGCTCTTACTGCGCTTTCATTTCTGAATACCACCAAGTATCCACCCTCGCTGCTGTTCCTTTTAATGACGCTAGGGCCGGCGATGCTTTTCTTGTGGGCCGTCGACGGCAGAACGCCACGGTGGCTTCGGCCCGCTCTCACAATCGGCAAGGTGCCGATGTTTTATTACCTGTTACACATACCCCTGATTCACCTCCTAGCCATCGCCGTGTGCTATGCGCGCTATGGACACACCCACTGGATGTTCGAATCGCCAAGCCTCGGTCAGTTTCCCATCACTCCGCCCCCCGGCTGGGGATACCCCCTGCCGATGGTTTATATGGTCTGGGCTTTTGTGGTGCTCGCGCTTTATCCCTTGTGCCTCTGGTTTGCAGGCTTGAAGCAGCGCAGTAGAGCCGGCTGGCTCAGCTATTTCTGACGCCAAAAAGGTTGCAGGAAAAAAACACGGTCACTGAGGATAAATCGGCAGCCGTCCGGATCTGGGCAACTCTCGGCATTGGTTAATGAATCTCGGATGTGCAATAGTTGTCTAAGTTAAGGCTTGTCCGAACGCGGGTCGTGGTCAAACCGATGTCCAGCCGATCCCAAAAGATAAAATTGCCGGATCGCCGCCTCAGCGGTGAGCACGAGCGCCTCCCGGGTTTATTTCTTAACGCCATCCAAGCCGCAATCATCGCAACCGACTTGTCCGGGCTTGTGACCTATTGGAATTCGTTTGCGGAAGAGTTATACGGATGGTCGTCAGAAGAAGTACTGGGTCGCAGCATCATGGAAATTACGGTCAGCTCAGAAACTGAAGAGGAAGCCACGAAGTATATGACATCGGTGCTGGCAGGGAATAGTTGGGCCGGAGAATTTGAGGTGCGCTGCAAGGACGGAAGTAATAGGAGCGCGTTCGTAACTCTCTCTTTGGTGAAGGGCGAAGATGGCGCTTGCCTTGGCGTTGTCGGGGTGAGCCAGGATATCGAAAGCCTCAAAAAGGCGGAAGGAGCGTTGCGGCGCAGCGAAGAACAATTTCAGGCGTTTGCGAATTCGCTGCCGGAACTATGCTGGATGGCGAACAGTGGAGGCCGGGTTTTTTGGCGTAACGAGAGGTGGTATGAGTACACGGGAACGACTCCGGAACAAATGGAAGGATCGGGCGGGAGAGCGGTGCATGATGCAAAACTACTCCCCTCCATTTTAGACCGCTGGAAGTCGTCAATCCGGACCGGGGCTACATTTGAAATGGAGTTTCCACTGCGGGGAGGGGATGGGGTGTACCGGTGGTTTCTGACGCGCGTAAGGCCGATGCATGACGAGCAAGGCGCTGTGACTCGATGGTACGGTACCGCGACGAACATCGATGAGCAACGACAATTGCTGGAGTCGTTAAGCGAGGCGCGTGACGATCTGGAGAAGCGAGTTCTGGAGCGAACTGAGGAATTGCACATAGCGACCGACAGTTTGCGCGACTTGTCGGCGCGGCTGCTGCGCATGCGCGACGACGAACAAAGACGGCTGGCACGGGAGCTGCATGACAGTGTAGGACAACT
>DATNKA010000516.1:0-21501 GCA_035603655.1 Candidatus Acidiferrales bacterium
GAAGCGGCGGAACTGGTCAAGAAACTGGAATCGCGTTTAGGCGTGTCGGCGGCAGCGGCGGCCCCGGTTATGGTGGCGGGCGGCGGCGGTGGCGCGGCGGCAGCGGCTCCGGTGGAAGAGAAGACCGAATTCACCGTCGTCCTTAAAGAGGTCGGTGCCAACAAGATCAACGTGATCAAGGCGGTCCGCGAAGTCACCAGCCTGGGCTTGAAGGAAGCCAAGGAACTGGTGGATGGAGCGCCCAAGAACATCAAGGAAGGGGTTTCGAAGGACGAGGCCGAGACCATCAAGAAGAAGTTTACCGAGGCTGGCGCAGTTGTAGAAGTGAAGTGACCGCACTTAGCGGGCCCGTTCGACGCCCTTCAAGCTCGTTGGCTCGGGGCAAGCTAAGAATGGGTTTAAGACGTCGGTCACGCGGTTTTTTGCGTGCAGGATGGCGAAGCGGCGGTCCGCTGCGGTCGTCCTGAGCGCTTTTTGCGAAGGATCTGGAACGGCGATACCAAGATAAGCGGTTTCGCACCAAGTCCAGTGCAAGTCTCAGAAAATATTCACGTTCTGGTTGTGAAGCCGGGGCGGTGGTGTTAGCATCTAAAATAACACCGCTTCCCCTGGCCTCACTCATCGCGGGCGAGATCCGCAGGGAAGCTTGGGCACTGTTCCGCGGGCAGGCGGGACGGAAACGGCCGAAGGAACTGGCGCGAAGAACTAAACATCAAGATTGGCGAAACGCCTTCGAAGGCGTCTGCGGGAACGCTTGTCCCTGCGGGCGCCCCGTCGTGTTTTCTCGGTTAACAGCAAATTACGCAGGTTCGAAACAACCAGGTTTTAAAACAGCTTAGGTAGCGCGGCGCGATTTGGCGCCCCACATTCCGCGGGTAATCGCAGCGCTCGGCTGCGCCTGACATTGGGAGTTCTTGACGAATGAAGAATAATGCCTTCCGTAAACGCTTTGATTTTTCCAAAATACCGGCCACTATCCAGATCCCGAATCTGATCGAGGTGCAGAAACGCTCCTACGACCGTTTTCTGCAGATGGACAAACTGCCCAGCGAACGCGAAGACGGCGGATTGCAGGCAGTGTTCCAGTCCGTCTTCCCGATCACCGACTTCCGCAACGTATCACAACTTGAGTTTGTGGATTACGCCATTGGTAACTGGGAGTGCAAGTGCGGCCACCTGAAGGGGCTACACCATCTGCGTACCACCTGTAAGAATTGCGGCAACACGGTCATCACCGATCCGTTCCATCCGGGCGACGTGCTCTGCCAGAAGTGCGGTACTTATAACGCCAACACGCCGGATTTCTGCAACAAGTGCGGCGACCCGGTGGGGCTGCAACTGAAATATGACGTGGCCGAGTGCGAGGAGCGCGGCATGACCTACTCCGCGCCGCTCAAGGTCACGATGCGGCTTACGATCTTCGATAAGGACGCCGAGACGGGAAATCGCTCCATCCGTGACATCAAGGAACAGGAAGTGTTCTTCGGCGACGTGCCCCTGATGACGCAGAACGGCACCTTCATCATCAACGGCACCGAGCGCGTAATCGTCAGCCAGTTGCACCGCTCGCCGGGCGTATTTTTCGAAACCGCCAACAATCGCACTTACTTCCTGGGCAAGATTATTCCTTACCGCGGGTCGTGGGTGGAGTTTGAGTACGACCAGAAGAATGTGCTCTATGTCCGCATCGACCGCAAGCGCAAGTTTCTGGGAACCATCTTCCTGCGCGCTTTGGGGTTGCGTTCGGGCGAAGACATTCTCCGCTCGTTTTACACCGTCGACCGCGTGGCGATCAAAGACAAGAAGCTTTTCTGGACGCTTGATCCCAGCAGCGAGAAAGCCACCAACCTGCTGGGCATGAAGCTGGCGCACAGCATCAAGAACAAGTCGGGGGAGGAAATTGCGCACTCCGGCCGCAAGCTGAATGCAGCCGTTTTGAAGGAAATTCAGAAGGCGAAGATCACCGAAATAGAAGTCGACGTCACCGATCTTGAAGGCGCATGGGCTGCAGGCGATGTGGTGGATACGACCACGGGCGAGGTGCTGCTCGAAGCCAACACTGAACTCTCGGCCGACAAAGTTTCGAAGATTCTCGATTCCGGCGTGGTCGAGATGAGCCTGTTTTTCCCCGAGCGCGACGATGTGGGCACGGTGATCAGCCAGACCCTGAAGCGCGATTCCGTAAAGACTCCGCAGGAAGCGCTGATTGAAATCTACCGCAAGCTGCGACCCGGCGATCCGCCGACCCTGGACACGGCGACGGCGCTGTTCCACGGCATGTTCTTCGACCCGCGCAAGTACGACTTCTCGAAGGTCGGCAGGCTGAAGTTCAATATCAAGCTGTTCGAGAATCAGGACGCTACCAGTCTGGACAAGCGCACCCTCGATCCCGACGATTTTTACGCGACGATCGGCTACCTGCTGAAGTTGCGCAAGAGCATTGGGTCGGTGGACGACATCGATCACCTGGGCAACCGCCGCGTACGCGCGGTCGGTGAGTTGATGGAGAATCAGTTCCGGATCGGCCTGGTTCGCATGGAACGCGCCATCAAGGAAAAAATGAGCGTGTACCAGGAAATGTCCACCGCGATGCCGCACGACCTGGTCAACGCGAAGCCGGTGATGGCGGCAATCCGCGAATTTTTCGGATCGTCACAACTTTCGCAGTTCATGGATCAGACCAACCCGCTCTCCGAGATCACGCACAAGCGCCGTCTCTCGGCTCTTGGGCCGGGCGGTCTGTCACGCGAGCGTGCCGGATTCGAAGTGCGCGACGTGCACCCCACGCACTACGGTCGAATCTGCCCGATTGAGACGCCGGAAGGTCCAAACATCGGATTGATCTCGTCGTTGAGTTGCTATGCCCGCATTAACGACTACGGCTTCATTGAGTCGCCCTATCGCAAGATCAAGGGTGGACGCGTGATCGATTACGTCACCGTGGTCAACACCGGCGACAGCGACTACAAAGTCGGCGATCACATGGAGAAGCATGAAATCGAGAAGATCAACGCTGACTTGAAAGAGAAGCGCAAGAAGCCCGCGCAGATCGATCCGTTCTCGTTCTATCTTTCCGCCTGGGAAGAAGACCGGCACACCATCGCGCAGGCCAATGTGGAGCTTGACGACAAAGGCCGCATCGTGGCCGAACTGGTCAACGCTCGCAAGGCTGGCAACTTTGTGCTGGTAAGCCGGGAGGAGGTGGACTACGTCGACGTCAGCCCGAAGCAGTTGGTTTCCGTCGCCGCATCGCTGGTTCCGTTCCTCGAGCACGACGACGCGAACCGAGCACTGATGGGCGCGAACATGCAGCGCCAGTCCGTGCCCTTGCTCCGCGCCCAGGCGCCGATCGTGGGTACGGGGATGGAAGGTGTGACCGCACGCGACTCCGGTGCGGTGGTTCTGGCCCGACGCAATGGGATCATCGACTCGGTGGACTCCGACCGCATCATCGTGCGCGTCGAAGGCGAACACCACCCCACGCAGCTTTCGCGTGAAGTGGGCAGCGACATTTACCAGCTCACCAAGTTCAAGCGCTCGAACCAGAACACCTGCATCAACCAGAAGCCCATCGTGAAGAAGGGACAGCGCGTGCTGAAGGGCGAGGTCATCGCTGACGGTCCTTGCACGGACCACGGCGAGCTGGCGCTCGGACGCAACGTGCTGGTGGCCTTCATGCCCTGGCGCGGCTACAACTTTGAAGACGCGATTCTGGTCTCCGAGAAGATGGTGAAGGACGATTACTACACTTCACTGCACATCGAGGAGTATGAGATCGAAGCGCGCGATACCAAGCTTGGTCCGGAAGAAGTCACGCGCGATATTCCCAACGTCAGCGAGTCGATGCTGCGCAATCTGGACGAAGCAGGCGTGATCCGCATCGGCGCCAGCATCAAGCAGGGCGACATCCTGGTAGGTAAAGTTACCCCCAAGGGTGAGACCCAACTCACGCCCGAAGAGAAGCTGCTGCGTGCCATCTTCGGCGAAAAAGCTGGCGACGTACGCGACGCTTCGCTCTACTGCCCTCCGGGCATCGAGGGCGTCATTGTCGACGTGAAGATTTTCTCCCGCAAGGGACAGGAAAAGGATGAGCGTGCCAAGTTTATCGAAGGCACGCAGATCGGTAAGCTGGAGAAAAATCTTTCCGACGAAATCCGCATTCTTACCGACGAGCGCCTCAAGCGCCTGGAGAACATTCTTGGCGGCAAGGAAGTGCAGGCCGACCTGCACGACGAGCGCACCAACAAACGCCTCCTGAACAAGGGCAATGTGCTTGACCGAGATGCAATTGAGCGCATCTCCACCCGCAACCTGAAGCGTATCAAGTACGCCGACAAGGATCCGCGGGTGAATGAGCAGATCGACGAGATCGAAGAAATGACCTCTCGTCAGATCGATGTGTTGAAGAAGATCGTCAACGAGAAGAAAGAGAAACTCACCAAGGGCGACGAGTTGCCGCCGGGCGTGATCAAGCTGGTCAAAGTCTACATCGCGATGAAGCGCAAGCTGAGCGTTGGCGACAAGATGGCCGGCCGTCACGGAAACAAGGGCGTCATCGCTCGCATTCTGCCGGAAGAGGACATGCCATACCTCGAAGACGGAACCCCGGTGGAGATCGTACTCAATCCCCTCGGCGTACCCAGCCGTATGAATGTGGGCCAGATTCTTGAAACCCACTTGGGATGGGCGGGTTACACCCTGGGCGAGAAGATCGGTAACCTGCTCAAGGAAAACACGCGCACCGAAGCCATTCGCCGCGAGCTGAAGGCTCTGTTCAAAGACTCGAAGCTCGCAGACACCATTGGCGAGATGGGCGACGAAGAACTGGAAGCCCTCGCACCCACGCTGGCACGCGGAGTGTACATGGGATCGCCCGTATTCGACGGCGCTAAAGAAGGCGAAATCAAGGCGCTACTGGAGCATGCCGGCCTCCCCACGTCGGGCAAGACCACTCTGCACGATGGCATGACCGGCGATCAGTTCGAACAGCCGGTGTGCGTGGGCTACATCTACATGCTGAAACTGTCGCACCTGGTGGACGACAAGATTCACGCGCGTTCCATCGGACCTTATTCGCTCATTACTCAGCAACCTTTGGGCGGCAAGGCGCAGTTCGGCGGACAGCGCTTCGGAGAGATGGAAGTCTGGGCGCTCGAAGCTTACGGCGCGGCATTCATTCTGCAGGAGCTGCTGACGGCGAAGTCCGACGACGTCTATGGCCGCACCAAGATCTACGAGGCCATCGTCAAGGGCGAAGCCGCCATGGAGCCGGGCGTGCCTGAATCGTTCAACGTACTGATCCGCGAATTGCAATCGCTCTGCCTGGATGTGGAGCTGATCAAGACCGGGGAGAAGAAGCCCACGGCCAGCGCGGCGGCAGACTAACGTTGCGCCGCCGTTCCGGCGGTCGGCGCTAGCAATTTTCTTGAGGAACGTTTCGCGGGGCCAAGGCTCTCAGCTACCGCGAAACATAAAAAACTGGCAGCTGGCCACGCAAAACTGGCTGCTGCCATGAGAGCAGGAAGCGGAGGAATCCCTTGTTTCGTTCGAGCCCGTTCGAAATGCAAAACACGATCGCCGATTTCGATGCCATCAAGATCAGCCTCGCGTCTCCGGAAAAAATCCGGAGCTGGTCCCATGGCGAAGTCACCAAGCCTGAGACCATCAACTACCGAACTTTTAAGCCAGAGCGCGACGGCCTGTTCTGCGCCCGCATCTTTGGTCCGGTAACCGACTGGGAATGCTTGTGCGGCAAGTACAAGCGCATGAAGCACCGTGGCGTGATCTGCGACAAGTGCGGCGTGGAAGTTACGCTCTCGAAAGTGCGCCGCGAACGCCTGGGGCACATTGAGCTGGCGTCACCCTGCTCGCACGTGTGGTTCTTCAAGGGCCTGCCCAGCCGCATCGGCCACTTGCTCGATATCTCTCTGCGCGACCTTGAGTCCGTGCTGTACTTCGAGGCTTACGTAGTGGTCGAGCCCGGCGACGCTCCGGTGAAAGAGCGCGAGGTCATCAAGGACGAAGCCAAGTTCCGCGAACTCGACCAGCAGTATCGTCCCGCCGGCTTCAAGGCGATGATGGGCGCCGAGGCCATCAAGGAACTTCTCAAGCGGATCGACACCGATGGTTTGTCGATTGAGCTTCGCGAGAAGATGAAGAATGAGAGCTCGCTCCAAAAGCGGCTCAAATACACCAAGCGCCTGAAAGTGGTCGAGGCCTTTCGCCGCAGCGGCAACAAGCCAAGCTGGATGATTCTCGACGTGATCCCGGTCATTCCGCCGGAGCTGCGTCCGCTCGTTCCGCTGGACGGCGGCCGCTTCGCGACCTCCGATTTGAACGATCTTTACCGCCGCGTCATCAACCGCAACAACCGGTTGAAGAAGCTGATGGACTTGCACGCGCCGGAAGTGATCGTGCGCAACGAAAAGCGCATGCTGCAGGAAGCAGTCGATGCATTATTCGACAACGGCCGCCGTGGCCGCGTGCTGCGTGGCGCGAACAACCGTCCGCTGAAGTCGCTCTCCGACACACTTAAGGGCAAGCAGGGCCGCTTCCGCCAGAACCTCCTCGGCAAGCGCGTGGACTATTCCGGACGTTCCGTTATCGTGGTTGGTCCTGAACTTAAGCTGCATCAGTGCGGACTGCCCAAGAAGATGGCGCTCGAATTGTTCAAGCCATTTATCTATCACCGGCTGGAGCAAACTGGAAACGTCACTACCATCAAGCAAGCAAAAGAGATGGTGGAGCAGCAGGAGCCCATCGTCTGGGACATCCTCGAAGAGGTCATCAAGGATCATCCGGTGCTTCTGAATCGCGCTCCCACGCTGCATCGCCTGGGCATTCAAGCATTTGAGCCGGTGCTGGTGGAAGGCAAAGCCATTCGCATTCATCCGCTGGTCTGCACCGCGTTCAACGCTGACTTCGACGGCGATCAGATGGCCGTGCACATTCCGCTTTCTCCGGAAGCGCAGGTGGAAGCCAGCGTGTTGATGCTGGCCTCGCACAACATTCTTTCGCCCGCCTCAGGACAGCCCATCACCGTGCCGACGCAGGACATGGTTCTCGGACTCTATTACCTGACCAAAGGGAAGCCGGGCGCGAAGGGTGAAGGCCGCGTCTTCGCCAATATTGAAGAAGTTTTGCTGGCGCTTGAAATGGGCGAAGTGGAAACGCTTACTCCCATCCGCCTGCGCTACACCGGCGAACTGATTGACCTGACCACCGCCTACGACGATCAGGACATCATTCACACCGAGCCGATTCAGGTGGAGCGCATGTTTGTCAACACCACCGTAGGCCGCGCCATCCTGAACGATCACCTTCCCGAGGGCATGCCCTACATCAACGGCCTGCTGAAGAAGAAGGGCATTGGCGCGCTGGTGAACTATGGCTACCTCCGGTTCGGCCTCGAAACCACGGTCAAGATGCTTGACGAAGTGAAGGACTTCGGTTTCAAGTACGCGACCAAGGCCGGCCTCTCCATCGGCATTGATGACATGGTCATTCCCGACAGCAAGAGGACCTTGGTCAAGGACGCTGAGAAGCAGGTGGTTGCAGTGCAGCAACAGTATCTGGACGGTGCCATCACCAATGGCGAGCGCTACAACAAGGTCATCGAAATCTGGTCGGCGATCACGGAAAAAGTAGCCGATGAGATGTTCGGCCAGATGCAGAAGCGGGACAAGGAAGGCTTCATCAACCCGATTTACGTCATGGCCGATTCCGGCGCCCGCGGATCGAAACAGCAGATTCGCCAGCTCTCCGGCATGCGCGGCTTGATGGCCAAGCCTTCCGGCGAAATTATCGAGTCCCCCATCACGGCGAACTTCCGCGAAGGCCTGACGGTGCTCGAATACTTCGTCTCCACCCATGGCGCCCGCAAGGGTCTGGCCGATACCGCGCTCAAGACGGCGGATTCCGGCTACCTTACTCGGCGTCTCGTCGATGTGGCGCAGGATGTCATCATCAGCGAGTACGATTGCGGCACCGTGGATGGCATTTACGTCCAGGGTATCGTCGAAGCCGGCGAGATTATCGAGCCCTTGCGCGACCGCATTGTGGGCCGCGTATCGCTTGAGAAGATCAAAGACTACGACGGCAACGTCATCGTCGACATCAACAACGAGATCACCGAGGAACTCGCGGTCAGCATTCAGGCTGCCGGAATCGAGCGCGTAAAGATTCGTTCGGTGCTCACTTGCGAATCTAAGCGTGGCGTTTGCGTCATGTGCTACGGCCGCAACCTGGCTTCAGGACGCCTCGTCGAGCTCGGCGAAGCCACTGGCGTCATCGCGGCGCAGTCGATCGGCGAGCCCGGAACGCAGCTCACCATGCGTACATTCCACATCGGAGGCACGGCTTCTCGGGTGTCTGAGCAGTCGCGGCTTGATGCGAAGAACAACGGCACGGTGCGCTTCATCGGACTGCAGACGGTTAAGTCGAAGTCCGGAGATCTGGTGGTGATGAACCGCCAGGGCTCGATCGCCGTGGTCGACGAGAAGAACCGCGAACGCGAGCGCTACTCTGTAATTTACGGCGCGAAGCTGAAAGTCAATGACGGCGATCAGGTACAGCAAGGAAAAGTGATGGTCGAGTGGGATCCTTACACTTTCGCCATCCTCACAGAAATCGGCGGTGCGGCGCAGTTCAAGGACTTGCAGGAAGGCGTCACGCTGCACGAAGAAGTGGATGAGGTTACCGGATTGTCGCGGCACGTCGTGGCCGACTCGCCCGACGAGAAGCGTCAACCCGCGATCGTGGTCAAAGGCAAAGGCAGCAAGCGCTACCTCATGCCTTCCCGCGCTCACCTCATGGTGCAGGACGGCGACACGGTGTTCCCGGGAGACGTGCTGGCCAAGATCCCGCGCGAGACTACCAAAACGAAAGATATCACTGGCGGTCTACCGCGTGTGGTCGAATTGTTCGAAGCCCGCAAGCCGCACGAAACCGCGGTCATCAGCGAAATCGATGGTACGGTGAAATTCGGTGAAGTCTCCAAGGGCCAGCGGAAACTGTATGTGCAGGCCGACAACGGCACGGAAAAAGAATACTCGGTGCCGCGTGGCGTTCACATCAACGTGCAGGAAGGCGAGCGCGTCAAGGCGGGCGAACCGCTGATGGACGGCCCGCTCAACCCGCACGACATCCTGGCCGTGCTCGGAGAAAAGGAACTGCAGTCTTACCTGGTGAACGAAATCCAGGAAGTCTACCGGTTGCAGGGCGTCAACATCAGCGACAAGCACATCGAAGTGATTGTCCGACAGATGATGCGTTGGGTGAAGGTGGAGGATGTGGGCGACACCACGTTCCTGCTGGAGCAGCAACTGGATAAGTTCCGCTTCCGCGAAGAGAACGAACGCGTGATCAAGGAGGGCGGCAAGCCGGCTACCGGACGCCCGCTGCTCCTCGGCATCACGAAAGCGTCGCTCTCGACCGACTCGTTCATCTCGGCGGCGTCCTTCCAGGAGACTACGCGCGTGCTCACCGAAGCTTCCATTCAGGGAGCGGTCGATCACCTGCGTGGCCTTAAGGAGAACGTCATCGTCGGCCGGCTTATCCCTGCCGGAACCGGCATGGAGTACTACCGCAACGTGCGCCTCTCGCCAGAAATGGAAGAGGCCGCCGCCAAGGTACAGGCGGAGGTCTCGGCGGCATACGAAGAGGCCGAGCGCGCCCTCGAAATGATGCGGCATGAGGGCGAGACCGAGGAACTGGCTGCGGAGTAGGCCAAATTAAGGCTAAGTATCGGGGGCGAACCAGGTTCGCCCCCGAACCCCTTTTTGGCAACTAATAATCAGCCTTAGACAACCATGCACGCCAACCCCCAGCGATTGCACGTCGAGGAACCTGCCGCGCTTCCTTCGTTGCGTCCGGTGGCTTCAAGCCCTAAGCTAGGGCCAGCGATGCTTCGCTTTCTACGCCTCCTGCGGCTGGCTTTCTGGCGTGCTTTCCAGCACGACGCTTTTTCTATCGCCAAGGCTTCCGCGTATTCCTCAATTCTTACTTTCTTCCCCGCGCTGCTGGTTGTGGGATCGGTGCTGGCCACATCGCGCAAGGGCGCGCCATACCTGCGGGAAATCTCGTATGCCTTAACGCGTATTCTGCCGGCGGGTGGCAATACGGCGATGAATTTTCTGCGGGGCGCCTCCCAGCGTCCCGTTAGTTTGCTGATCACGGCGTCCTTACTGACCCTGTGGACCGCCTCCGGCGTCATGGTTTCTTGGATGGAAGGTTTCCGCCGCTGCTACGAACTACCCAAGATTTGGGGCTTGGTACAAGAACGCCTAATCTCATTCCTCCTCGTCGTCTTCGCTCTTATCCCCATGACGTTCTCGACCCTGCTGGTTGCCTTCGGCAGCAAGATTGAAACTACCATCCTTTTCTATACCGCCCATGAATTCAGCGCCTACATCCTGTTGATGTGGACCTGCATTCGCTGGCTGATCGCCACGCTCACCAGCATTGCGGTCATCGCTCTGATCTATCACCATGCGGTCCCGCGGACACAGCCTTGGCATACCGTCATCCCGGGGGCAACGCTGGCCACTGGCTTGTGGTTCTCGTTCACACTGCTTTTTGGTTTCTACTTGCAGCACTATGCCGACTACGGAGTGATTTACGGATCCCTCGGTGCCGCCATTGCTCTTCTGGTATGGATGTATATGGTTTCCCTGGTAATTCTCATCGGGGCGGAGTTCAACGCCATGCTGTTCCCCCGTGCGATGCTGGGAAAAGAGCTGATCGCAATCAGCAGCCCGAGAATATAGTCATCGCGCCTGACCCTGAGGCCATCCGAACAACAGCGCTGTCAACCCGTTACAATAGTCTCTCCCGGTTGAGCAAATTCTGATCTCGAACTTATGAAACAGCGCAAGCCAGAAGTCGCGAAGGAAGATTCTTTCATAGAGGAAAGTGTTTTTTCGGTCAGTCCCCGATCCGTCGCCACCACTCGCCGTGCAAAGATTATCTGCACCATTGGTCCCGCCTGCCACTCCGAAGCGGCCATGCGCGATCTGATGCGATTGGGCATGGACGTCGCTCGCCTGAATTTTTCTCATGGCTCCCATGAAGACCATGCTCGCAATATCGAACGCCTGCGCAGCGCTGCCGAAAAAGAAAATCGAACCATTTGCGTCTTGCAGGATCTGCAAGGGCCAAAAATCCGCACCGGGCGCCTGCGGGACCACGAACCAGTGCTGATTACGAGCGGTTCGACTCTCGTGATTACTCCTCGCGATATCAGCGGAACAGCCATCCGCATTTCGACTACGTTCCAGGATCTTGCCCGCGAAGTGGGTGTGGGCGCCCGCATTCTGTTGCGCGATGGACTCATCGAATTGCGCGTGCGCACCGTTCGCGGCAAAGACGTGGTCTGCGACGTTTTGAACGGCGGCACCCTGGGCGAGCATCAGGGCATCAACTTGCCTGGTACGGCATTGTCGATCCCGGCCTTGACGGAGAAAGATCGCAAGGATCTGGAATTTGGCTTGAAACACGGCGTAGACGCGGTTGCGCTATCTTTCGTTCGCACTGCTGCCGACGTGAATATGGTGAGGCAAATCGTGGCCGGCCTGGGCTGTGATACTCCCCTCATCTCCAAGTTGGAGAAGCCGCAGGGCATCGACAACATTGAAGAAATTCTGGAGGCCTCCGATGGCGTGATGGTGGCGCGTGGCGACCTTGGGGTGGAAATGGCTCCGGAAAAAGTTCCCGTCATTCAGAAGCATGTTATTCGCCGCGCAGCTGTGTGGCGCAAGCCCGTGATCACGGCAACGCAGATGCTCGAGTCGATGGTCGAGAATCCACGGCCCACGCGGGCTGAAGCCAGCGACGTAGCCAACGCCATCTTCGATGGCAGCGATTCGGTCATGCTCTCAGCCGAAACTGCCAGCGGCCGCTATCCTCGCGAGGCGGTAGCCATGATGGCGCGCATTGTAGTCGAGGCGGAGAGCAACATGGGAGAGTTCACGCAGCGCCGCCGCCGCGACCGTCATGGCCTGTCCGTCGCCGAAACGATATGCGAATCGATCGCTCACGCTGCCGAAGACCTACCCATGGGTGCGATCGCGGTTTTCACCGAAACCGGTAACACCGCGCGTATGATTTCCAAATACCGGCCGCAGGCCGCCATCTACGCGTTTACTCACAACAACTCCGTGGCCCAGCGCACCAACCTCTACTGGGGGGCGCATCCCGTGAAGTGCGAGCAGGCGCTTTCGGCCGAAGATATGGTTCGCGTTGCCGAGAAAGAATTGTTGGACCGCCGGTTGCTCAAGCCAGGGGACGTGCTGGGAGTGGTCGCAGGTACGCGCCAGGCATCGGGTTCCACGAACTTCATGCGGCTGCACACCGTCACGTCCGAAGAGGTCAGCGCTGCCACTCACACCAAAGGCAAACGCCGCCGCCTCCAGAAGCTATAATCGCGAAGTATGTCGCAGGAATATCTGTCCATCGCGATCTGGGAGCCTTTGCCCGGCTTGGAGGCAGTTTCACTAGAGACCATGCGCGAACTCAATTCCATCGTCTCCCGGAAACAATACGGTCGCGATCTGCTTTATCGTAGCAGCGATGCTCACTACATACTGCTGCGCTACTGGAATTCTGAACAGGCCCGCAGCACCGCTCAGGAAGATCCCGAAGTGCTGCGCTGCTGGGCCCGCCTGGGAAACGAAATTAAAATTCTGAAAGTCTACGAGAAGCTGCAAGAGATCGGAGTATAAACGTGTCTGCTGAATCGAGCCCGCAGGTTTATACCGATGTCTCGCTGGACCCGTTCGTACGCGGTTTCCTTCATCGTCCGGAAAGACCCAACGGTCAGGGGTTGGTTTTGACTCACGGCGCGGGTTCGAATTGCCAGGCTCCGCTGCTGATTGCGGTCGCGGAAAGTTTTTCCAGCGCGGGTTTCCGGGTGCTGCGCTGTGATTTGCCGTTTCGCCAGGATCGCCCGTATGGCCCGCCTAGTCCGCACGACGGCAAACGCGATCGTGCCGGACTGCACAATGCAGTCATGGCATTAAGAAATCTGGCAGGCGGACCTGTTTTCTTGGGAGGCCACTCCTACGGTGGCCGGCAAGCAAGCATGCTTTGCGCCGAACAAACGGAAGCGAAGCTCGTGCCGGTCCCCGCCCTGCTACTGATGTCTTATCCCCTGCACCCACCTCGCAAGCCTGCGCAACTGCGCACTCAGCATTTTTTCAACCTGCGAACCCCCGCTCTCTTCGTTCAGGGGACGCGCGATCCTTTCGGCACCGTAGAGGAAATCGAGCAGGCTCTGAAGTTGATTCCTGCGAGGACAAAATTACTGACGGTGGACGGCGCAGGACACGATCTGGGATTCAAAGGAAAGTCGAGGCGAGAAGGTCTTCCGGGGACGGTGTTAGCGGAGCTTCAAAGCCTTCTGTAGAGATGCTGCTTGAAACCTCGCTCTCGCTAGAAAGCAAGGCGTCTTAAACGATATTTGCCGGTAGAAAACGCTTCTTAAGGGTGTCACGGAGTTCGTAGACTCGAATATGAGTTTTTCAAGCCAATATGATCCGGCCCTAAACGTGTGCGCGTGGCTAGCAATCAGGGAGAATATGGACGCTTGAGACGAAAAGCGTTCCGGATTCAGTTTCAATCGCGGAACGCGAGTTCGAAGTGGCTTGACTCTTAAACGCGTAAAGCAAGTCTCAAGGCTTCAAAGACACTTTGAACTTTTAGTTCACCCATCCCGATTTCGAACCACCGTTGCCCTTGCGCGGTCCGTCATCCGGTGGAATGTAGTTGCCATGCTCGTCGAATTCAACTTTGCGATCGTGCTTGCTCATGTACACTTCAAACTTCTTCGCCGCTCGCCGCCGCTTCCACCGGTAATACTCATTTCGAATGCTGAAGTAGCGTTCGGAAGTAGCGAACATTAGACCCTTACGCGGCAGGAACCTGAGGTAGAGATAACCGAACAGCAATCCGCCCAGGTGGGCAAAGTTGGCTACGCCGCCGGTTTCCTGAATCGCCCCCACCAGGGTCAGGAACACGATTCCCCACACGAAATACTTGGCCTTGATACGGAAGGGCAGCGGGAACATCATGATTTCGCTCTCGCCGTAGAGCACGCCGAACGCAACTAGCAAACCGTAGATACCGCCCGAAGCCCCGATGGTAGGCGTCCCGGGAGAGAGTCCCGGAACATGCATATAACTCACCGCCACCGAAGTGAGGCCGGCGGCAACTGTGCAAAAGAAATAAAATTCCAGGAATCGCTTCGACCCCCAATCACTCTCCAACTGGGAGCCGAACATCCACAGGGCCAACGCGTTAAAGAGTAAGTGCAGCAACTCGAGGTGCAGAAAGGAATAGGTGATCAGCTGCCAGACCATTCCCTGCATTACCAGCTTTGGTATCAGCCCGAGATAGACCACTACCCACTCACGTGCGAAGGGAGAAGCAAGCCTCATCACGGCCATTAGCAGGTAAATCCCGGCGTACGCCAGGATCAGACGCTTCACCCAACGCGTGAACGGAGGCAGGCTCAACGAGATCGTACGTCCGCGATTCATCGGCACACTGGGGCCTCAACTACCGCAAGGGAAAGAATTCTATCCATCATGGTATCAGGTTGCACGATCGGCCGGGCCATCCTGAGCAGCTGTACTTTTTCTTATTTCTTGGTTCTTGCGCAGGCCGCTGCCGGCCGAGCCTACCGCTCCGGGAGCGGCACGACCGGCAAACTCCGATGCCCCTGCGCGTCCACCGCCCTCACTGCCAAGATGACATTATCTTTGGAAAGTTTCAAAGTCGTGCGCGTGCCGTTCCCGACTTTTTCCACATGTTCCCATTCCGGACTCGATGTTGCACGCCAGAGAATCTCGTAACCGGAAGCCGCTCCTCCCGGGGACTTTTCCCAGGTGAGTGTGGAGTCATTCTCCAGATCCTTGGTCAGCAAGTGCACATTCGCCGGAGGCGCTGGCGCTGAGGCCAGTGACGCCAGTGTAGCCGCATTCAGCCGGGCTACGTGCGCGACATAATCGAAGTCCACAAACTTCGGAAGGTCGCCATACTCGATGCCGTCCTCGGTGCGTACGTTCTGATGCTGGTGATGGAAGTCTTCGCGAAATTCCGTGAAGCGCACGGCGGCGAATCCCTGCTGGTTGAACGAATAATGATCGCCGCCGCGGAGATATCGGTCCAGCCGGAAAACCAGCACGGGGTTCACGCCCACAGTGTAGGCGCGGCCAACATCGGCGATGTAGCGTGCTAACTGCCGCGAGGCCGAGTCGTTCTCACCCCCTAATCCACGAATCCGGTGGATTTCCTGCTCGGTCGCCGCGGCGGGTAGTCCTTCAGAAAATACGCGCACAATGGAATGATCCTGCTCCGCGCTCTTGTCTCCGCCGACGATGTCATTATTCAGCACCGCTTCGATGTTCCAGCCCTGGTCTTTCGCGAGTTTGGCAAAATGATGGCTGCCGTTCAGTCCCTGCTCTTCGCCCGCCACCGTCAGGAAGATAATTGTCGCGGGAAACTTCAGCCTGCTTAAGACGCGGGCGCATTCCAGGCTGACGGCGGTTCCGCTGCCATCGTCGTTGGCTCCCGGAGCGTCGCCCTTCACGTCGAGAATGTCGCTGTTGCGCGAATCGTAGTGTCCGGTCACGAGCACGATGCGCTTCGCGTTCTCTACGTCGGTGCCCTTCAGAATCGCGTAAATGTTGGTGATTTCCGTGGGCTGCGGGATACGGTCTGCGGCCGGCTCGGTGAAAGTGTCCGTCTTGACTTCCAGGCAGCCGCCGCAATCCTTCGAGTAGCGCTCGAATTCCGACCTGATCCACTCCCGAGCGGCACCAACTCCGCTTCCAGCTTTGATGGCGGCGGGATCCTGCGCCGATATGGTTGACCGCGTTCCAAAGCTCACGAACTTTTCGATGTTAGCCCGGATCCGCTCCCCGGAAACCTGCTGCAGGGCGGCCGCGATACTTGAATCCGCAGGCATCCCCTGGGCGGCATTGGTTTCAGATGCAGCACTTCCGTGGCTTTGCGCCATCGCTATCCCGCTCGCGCTCAACCACGTCGACAGGACCACAGACCACGATTTCTTCTTCAGCGTAGGAATCATCTAGTCTCCGGCATGCGAATTGTCAAGCCAAGTAGGCGGTTCCAGTCGAAATTTTAATCTTGTCTCTACAGCACCGCCCCCTTGACACTGCGGCGGGGGAAGAATCTAAATATTATCAGGTGTATCTAAGGAATGATGTCGAATGGGAGCGGAGGAATCATGGTTCTTTGTCCTGAATGCGAAACGGATCTGAATGTGGAAGAAGAAGAAGTCGATGAAGGAGAAATTGTCTCCTGTCCGGAGTGTGGCACCGACTTCGAAGTGGTTACCACCAGTCCACTGGAGTTGAAGGCTGTCGAGGAAGGCTACGTGGAAGAAGAAGAGGAAGTCGAGGCAGAAGACGGTGACGACGCGTAGCCCCTGCCGTCTCCGTCTTCCCGCCTGCCGGTCCTCAGTTTTTCTCCTCCTGTTGCCTGTCTTCTGCGTCATTGCCTCGCAGCTTTCGTCGGTGGCTGGCGTCAGTCCGTCGTCCAAGAAGTTGAGACCAACGGATCCCTATGCGCTCATTTTTGGCACGGTTTGGGGGCCGGACGATCACCCTGTCTACGGCGTGAAGGTTATGATCCGTCGCGCTTCCGACAAGAAAGCTAAGTGGGATCTGTATTCCGATCATCACGGCGAATTTGCCCTCCGCGTGGCCGCCGGCAAAGATGACTACATAGTGGGAGCGGATCTGAAAGGGGTCAAGACTCAAGACGGCCATGCTGTGCACCTCCTCGAGGAGGTTCCGGTTCACGTAGAGTATGATGAACGCGTGGATATTGGATTACATCTAGCCCGATAGCTCCACGTCGAGTAGGGCAGTAAAGAGGAACCAGACCAGGATGATTCCCAGACCATCTTTCAGGAGCTTAGCGCTCTTAGCCTGCGCGGTTGTGCTCGTCGTTCCGGTGACCGGTCATGCCCTTGACAAGAAAGATAAGCCGCCAGGCCGGTTACTTTCCGGCAAGGTGCTCGATCAGCAGGATAATCCTGTGGTGAGCGCCGTCGTCTATCTCACAAATACGCGCACCCATGCCGTGAAGACCTACATCGTCGGACAGGACGGGACATATCGCTTTCCGGGACTCTCCACCGTGGACTATGAGGTCTATGCGCAGTACAACAATATTAAGAGCGACACCCGATCCGTCAGCCAGTTCGACGACCGATCCCAGGTTTACATCGATTTACGAATCGACAAACATTAGATCCACGGAATATTAAAAACATGGAGCATTCGCTTCTTGTTTGCCGGCGAGCGCGAAATATAGCCCCGATGCAACTCTTATCCGCTTTCCGGGTTCAATATTAAGGATGTTCTCGCGTCGGGGAGGGAAACCTTGAAAGGATTGGACGTGCTCCAGAATAAGAAGTGTTTTGGTTCGATCGTGGTGGTGAGTCTGCTCTGGACGGCCGTCGTGGCCTTCGCTCAAGAGGCTCGAATGAGTCCGTATCAGGATGAACAGGACGGCGTCAGCGCCGGCGGCAAGTGGACCGCTTTCCGCTCAGAGGATAAGATGACTGGCGCGAAAAAAGTTCGCTTTGAACTGCTGGCAAACAACTATTTTCGGGAGGACCCGGATTACAAGCCTCGAGTTGAAGTGATATGTACCGACGGCAAGTACCAATACGCTGATTTCAATCCTGGCGCAAGGCTGGGACAGCCCGATTATCCCGGCTTCTGGGGTCAGCCTAAAATGGAGGTCATGGTGCGTATCGATGGAAGCCACGAACACAAGGGGTGGAACTGGGTGCGTGGACATTTCCTCGCCATGGACAAGGGCACGGTTCGCGGTGCCATGGGGGCCCAGGTGTTCAATGTGGAGGTGAAAACGCGAACCGGTTACGCGATCGCGGAGTTCTCGCCTGAAGGTTTGAACCTGGACGAAGTAAGACATGCGTGCGACCTGACTCCGCATAAACCCTAGCAGTTTATTTTCTGGGTTAACGGCTGAGCCTGCGGGCTCAGCTTTTTTAATGGGATACGGTCAGCCCAAGGTTCTAGAATTGTCCTACCGGTAGACTGGCCGGCAGGGTTTGCGGACCAGCCCTTCCTCAAGTAGCGTTTCGCCCAACCTTTCCCGGCTATGCGCAGCAATTCCGATCCACGGGCGGCTCTCTTTCTCTCTATCGCGGCGGACTCTGGACGTTTTTCAAGGGTTTCCGGGTCTTGCGCGCAGGCAAAATATGGAAGACACTCCACGCACGCGGTTCGGAGTGTCCCCATGGGTTTGTTCGCGTACGCGGCAAGGCCAACAGTGAGCAAGTTCTCTCCAGTCCCGTCGGTTACAGCTTGTGTTGTCTTTACAAAGTTGAGATCGACCAGTGGACCGGTTCTGGCAAGTCTCATTCGTGGCAACACTGTTGCTGGCTTCCATTTCTATCTGGCGGCCGAGACTGGGACGGTTCTGATGGACGCGCACGCAGCGGAGTACGACCTTCCCGCGGGCCCAACCCGCGAGGTCAATTCTTACCAGGGGACGGCTGCTTCGGTGCCAGTCACGGGGAGTGGAGGCCTCAGCGACGGCGATCGGTTGCGATATGTGAGCTACGCGCTCAACGAGGGGTCGCAGAGAGAGTCGGCCAGTTCATTGACAAGAGGATCGAGAAGACCGGAGCGCCGGCGAATCCTCAAGTTCAGGCCAAAGCGGAAGCGCTGAAAGAACTCTTTGCCGCGTTACCGGCGATGGCCCCAGGCGGCCAACCGTCAACCGATGTCATGGCGAAGTCAACCGCTGCCAGCGGTCCGCTGTCGCCTGCGCGAATATCTGGTGCTGTCGGACAGGAGTCGCTAATCAGCGGAACATGCGGGGAGAACTCCGCGGCTGCGGCGCTCCCGACCTTAGCATGATCGGCAAGGGCCAAGCTGAGCCGACTTTTATGATCTCGACGCGCAGCCATGCCGAACTCAACAGCAATCTTCGGTAGACGCGCGGGGCTTATGATTCTGGGCGGGGCGGCACTCGCTCTCGCGTGCCGTGCTGCTCTATTTGTTCACTTTCACTTATTCTAGTGGCGATCTGCAGACTGGTCTCACGGAGGGAATGACACATGGGAAGCAGCGTGATCACGGGGGCGGCGTTTCTTTTATTTGTCGTGGGAGTGCTGGTCTACGTCGTCATCCTATACAACGAGTTGGTTCGACTGCGCAACGATAACGACCGCGCGTGGGCGAACATCGATGTGCTGCTCAAGCAGCGCCATGACGAGATCCCAAATCTAGTGGAGACGGTGAAGGGATACATGCAGCACGAGCAGCAAACACTGGTGGCGGTCACGCAAGCGCGGGCTGTATCCATGAATGCGGCGAGCATCGGCCAAAAGGCGCAAGCCGATGTAATGATGACAGGCGCACTCCGCGGGCTGTTTGCGGTGGCGGAGAACTATCCTCAGCTCAAGGCGAACGAAAATTTTCTAAAGTTGCAGACCCGGATCAGCGATTTGGAAGAACGCATTGCGGATCGTCGCGAGTTTTTCAACGACGACGTCAACACATACAACACACGGATCGGGCAGATCCCCGAGGTGTTTGTGGCCAGCTTCATGAACCTGAAACCGCGGGCGATGTTCAAAGTGTCCGATGCGGACCGGCGCTTGGTGGAAGTAAAGTTTCAGGGCGCAGCGGGGGCGTAAGCGCATGTCTCGACGATGGACTGCGGGCAGAAAATAAAGATGGAACCCCAAAACATTCCGGGGTTCCATCCCATACCATACGGACTATCTGGGGTTCACTAAGCTGACATCGCTCGGCGCTGTCCTCGATTCTCGCGAATCGAGGCGACCCCCCGGCGGATGTTCAACCAGTTGTTTTCCTGAAAAAGATGGAAGAGATCGTAGCTGTAGGGCACCTCACCGGTGATGATCTCTTCTTTCCCTTGATCATCAGTAACGGCAAAGGCCACTTGTACCGGATCATCGGGCGAGTTTTGCTTCGTGAAATGGACGAGCTTTACATTTAGGGTGGATTGCTCTTGAGGTTGCATAGGCATACTTTTCCTCCTTAAATAAGTTTATTTTTTTGGTATTGGACCTACACCACGAGAACGATTTAAGACGCGAGTAATGCAAACATTTTTGTAAAGCTTTGTTGTCCCGGTGTCAGTTGCGTGGCTCCAGCCTTGATCGCTGGAGTCCACAGATTAAGGGCCCGCAGCAGTTGAATTTGTAGGCCTTCTCTCGCGAATGTGTTCAACGAGTGCTGTGAGTCGCTAGCAGGCTGGGCGCTTCGGAACTTCAAATTTCCCGGTTCCAGCCTTGGTTTTAGATTTCCCCACAAATAGTTCAACTTAAGTGCAAGCCCTGGTCTCGTTTTCGGCAACTAACCCAGATCAGATAGGTTAATTTCGCGAACCCGATGAAAGGTGGATTATGAACAACTTGATTCGATCAATTCTCAAGACTGCGGTCTACTTTCTGGATCAGACCAGCAGTTTCACAAGTGACGTCCGGGACCGCGTTGCTGACGGCGTGGACCGCGTGTCGGACCGGGTATCAGACCTGCGCGAGCAAGCTGAAGATATGTACTCAGGGGACGATCATACCGTCCGCAATGTACTGACTTTCGTGGCTGGTGTAGGAGTGGGGGTAGGCCTCGCGATGCTATATGCCCCAGCCAGTGGTGAGGAAATTCGCAGCCAGATCGGCGACAAGGTCCAGGACATCGGCGATCGGGTTCGGGAGCGTTTCTCAACCCGGACATCAACCGGAACCGAAGGCCCTTAGGCTTTACAAGATAGAACGACGAACCCAGTCCGGAGGCGCTTGATCCGCCCTTCAGTCGCCCCGCTGTGTCCGGGCCATTCCCGCTCAAAGCCGAGCCATTCAAACCCAACGGAGGACTATCCATATTATGAAACTTGTTTTGCAAAAGGCGTTCCGCATCGCATTGTTCGCGTCCTTTCTGCTCAGCGGCTGGGCCGTCGCCAGTGCTCAACAGACAACCGATCCCCAAGCTGACAACACCAAGGTGAATCAGCGGGACCGCAATTCAAACGAAGCTACGGCCGATCAGCAAAAGGCAAACCGATCGGATCGCGACATAACTCAGCAGATTCGTAAGTCCATCGCTGGCGATAAGTCCCTCTCAACCAACGGTCATAACGTGAAAGTCATCACCCAGAACGGGATGGTGACACTCAAGGGGCCAGTGCGTTCCGAGGAAGAAAAAAAGGCGGTGGAAGACAAGGCTGCAGAAGTGGCAGGCGCGGATAAGGTGACGAGCGAAATCGATGTCCAACCGAAACATTAACCGGCAAGCATCCTAAGGAGGATCCTATATGGCAGGAAAAAACACAGCAGTTTTTGGAATATATCCGGCGTACGCAGACGTAGAAAACGGGGTGGATGCACTGAAGGCGGCGGGTTTCCGCAATACAGATATCTCGGTGCTTTTCCCTGAAAACGTAGGCACGAAGGATTTCGCCCACAAAAAA
>DATNKA010000517.1:0-6182 GCA_035603655.1 Candidatus Acidiferrales bacterium
CTGGAGCATCTTCAGGTAGCGCATCACGTTCAGGCAGCCGTGGATCAGCGCCGTCACGTCTTCCGGCTCTACTGTGCCAGCGTGGCCAGCCTCGGCCGTGAGGGACGGCTTCCCCCGCAGGCTGGCATTGGTCTCCAGATAGCGAGCGGTGTTCGGGTCGCGAGGGCGATCGGTTGAGAGGATGATGGTGTCGAGCCCGAAGGCCAGCACCATGGCGCGCGAGACGGCATCCTGCTGGGCGTTACCGGTCGGCGCCCAGTAGGAATACGGCCGCAGGCTTTCATCGAGATCGCCTCCGTGCAGGTCAATCAGGTAGTCGGATTTTTCCACGACCTGCCTCGTTATCGCCCACGAGGCGCGTTCGGTCTGCGTTCCGTTGGGATCTCCCGGATAGAACCGGTTCATGCTCTTGCCGTCCACCGGGTTCACGTGCGGCACCTTCTGTTCAAATGACGCGATGTTCACCAATGGGACGATGATGACCGTCCCGGAAATATCCGCGGGATTGAGTTCCTGTATAAGTTTTTCGAGCGCAATGATGGACGCATACTCGGTGCCATGCGCGCCGGCCACCAGGGCGAGAGTCGGCCCGGGCTTCGGACCGCGAATTACCGCAACCGGGATATTTGTGCCCACGTCGCTCCCCGCCGACACTTCGATGAATCCGGTAACGGCCTGCCCGGCGACTGCTATCGCGGTTCCCACAGTGAGCGCTGGTTGTTGTGCCGTAGCCGCCTCGCACAGAACGCAACTCAGAAGAATCAATGCCAGCCGCTTGCGCATACTCGCCTCCTCCAAGACCACGATTGAGAGTGGGCAGAGTATAACGCCGCCGGTCGAAAGCTACACAGGGGCCACAGCTCGCGCCACCAACTTGCGCCCTCGGCTCGGGCTAGACAAACGCCAGCACTCCCAACGGAGGATTCAGGGCGATCTCCTCGAATTGGACTTCTGGCCAGCGCTTCTGAGACTCCGTCACGGGCGTAAGTTTCGACTTGCCCGTCAACCAACAGCAGCCCCCTACTCCTCGCTAACGTTCTGGAATCACTCAGCAGTCTTACTCATTTCTGAAAGGGACCATCGGATCGATCTCAGTGGCCACAGGCCGGGAATCGTAAAGGCGGACGGCGTGGCAGCGGATACGATGGCCGCTACTGCCAACAGGACTTTGGGATCATAGCGCGTGATCTCAAAAAGGATGCTGCGCATGAACCGAACCAGGGTCAACTCCTACAACCGCCGATTGCAGTCCGACGTACTCCTTGGCCAACGAAAGACCGCAGAATCTTCTTTCGCTGCGCTCCCAAGGCCATTCGTACGCCGATCTCAGTGTTCTAACGGTTGGACGGTTCTGCCGACTGGGAATGTGCGTGCTCTTCTGCTAAGGAAATTACCGGCAGCACCAGTGCTGATGGATGCTGCGCATCGTGAAAAATCGTCTCCGTGGCGGAAATATACCGGTGCGTGAATCTGATTTCTTCGCCGGTGTTGAGATTGCGATCAAATCGAGGGAAATTGCTGCTGGAGATTTCCAATCGAAGCGTATGCCCGCGAAGGAACACATTGCTGGTGGACCAGAGATTGAGTGTGATCTGGTATGTCTGGCCTGGATTAATCAGCGATGCATGTTCCCGCGAGTCCCGGTAGCGCATGCGCAGAATCCCTTCCGCGACATCCATCGCAAAGCCATCCGGCGCAACATCGACGAGTTTGCCGGTGAAATCCGTGTCCACTGCCGACGACTTTACGAACAGACTCGCGCTCACCGGGCCAGTGACCTCCAAATCTTGCGCTAAAGGCCCTGTGGAGTACACCAACACATCGTCACGGTTCTCAACTGACCGCTGATCGCGTGGTCCAGGCTCTATGAGTTCCTGGGCACAGCATAATGGGCCGCCGGTCGTCGGAACAGGATTTCCTGGATCGTAGACATACGAGTCCGCAGGTTCGGACTTTGGCGCCGAGGTAGAGAGTGAACCCTTGCCGCGCAGCGAATTGGCTTTCCCGTCGGAATGAAGGAAATACTTGACGGACTGAGCCTGAGGCGGCGGCCAGTCATCCTCCTGCCGATATTCATTCACACCCATTACGAAAAGCTTGACTGGCTTTTCGGTGGCGAACTGATTGTGAATACCTTTGAAAAGGTAATCGTACCAATCGAGAATCACGTCGACGTAAGGATTCTCCAAGGCATGTGGGCCAAAATCGATGTCGCCAATCCGCCGGCCGAAACCTGCATGGCCCCCGATCTGCATCAGCAGATGCTGGTGAGTACGGGCAGCTTCGGTAGCTCCATGGGCTTTGACGCCCATATAGTTGCGTAGCGTGCCGTCGCTGAAAATGTCATACCAGCCGCCCACCTGAAGCATGGGCACGGTGATGTCGGAAAAATGTTCTTCAATCGACCACTGCCTCCAGTAGTCGTCATAATCCGGATGCGCCAGCCAATCAAGGTAATAGGGTGCAATGGATGTGGTGAGCTGGGCTTCCGCCGGTAATTGTCCGAAATTGAATACCGGATAATTGGTGAGAGGAAGCGTGGACGCGCCCACCCGCGCATCCGTGTTTTGATCAATCAAACGATCGAGGGTGTTGCGCGCCAGCTGCGTGGTCCAGTTCTGATCGAACCATTGCTCAAAAGCTCCGCCCTGGTAGGTCCAGTTATCATGATAATTACTTGCTGTCACATCCGGCGCGATGCCCACGAGATGCGGAGGGGCTCCGATGGCGGCAAGCATTTGCGTGGCTCCCAGGTAAGAACCGCCCATCATTCCAACCTTGCCATTCGAATAGGGGAGCGAAGCCGCCCACTCCACGCTGTCATAGCCGTCAGCCTGCTCGTGTTTAAAGGGATACCATTCGCCTTCGGACGTATAGCGCCCACGAACATCCTGAATGATCAAAACGTAGCCCCTTGCGACGATCTTGAAAGCCGGCGAAACGGCCCAACCCACGCTCTTGTCGTACGGTGTGCGCATCAGAATGACCGGAAACCCCTCGGCAGATTTGGGTCGATAGATGTCGGCGTAGAGTGTGACTCCATCGCGCGTCTTCATCGGCACGCCCCGCTGGATCATGATGTCGGTGGAAGCGATAGCCGGGGCGCCTTGCGACCGAAGCAATGGCCTGGAAAGGACGAACCAGCCAACGCTAATGAGAAAAATCAGGCGCACGACGTCATGGGGAATTCTCATCCTGGCAATCTCCTGTTGTGTTGGGGTCCTGCGAAACGCGCCTCACGCGCGCGAATCTCGGCGCTGAATCGGATGGGTAGCATCGCTGGTTCTTCGAATCATAGCGCCACTCGGGTCACGAGGCGATATCCTCACCTCGGCGCGCGTGAGATAGAGACTACACACGAACCGTCCTCTTCCTCATCTTTCTTTCTGATTGGCAATGTAGCCAAGCTGTAGAAACCATTCGCCAGCGATGTCAGCATGAAGACGATCGAATACCAGACCACGGTGAGCGTCAGGCCGCGTCGTGTGCCGATCCGATCCGTAAGTCTGCCGAAGGCGGTTTGCCCGATGGAATAAGCCACTCGGAAAAGTGAGCGCGCTGTCGGCGTAGTCGGAGTTCGTCCAGTGATAGTGCAGCTTAAGATCAGGAGCTAAAAGCAAGAGGGTCAGGCGGTCAACGTAATTGATGACGGTGGAAGCAACCAGCAGGCCGCCAATCCACAGCGCAACGAAGCAATCGGCTTTCGGGCGGTTGCCATTACGGTAGCTTGCGGACCTTGTATTAAGAGCTAGGGCATTACCTGCACTTCCTTGTCCAGCAGTTCTGGACTCAATAAGGATGCCGACTGCTTGTCCAGATACACCGTTGCGTTCGCATGTTGGCGCAAAATTGAAGCCGGCGCCATAGGACTGATTTCGCCAGCGAAGCACGCCTTCACGGCTTGCGCTTTCCGTGCGTCGGGAACGACTGCGATGAGCTCCCGTGCCTTGAGGATCTGGCGCACCGACATGGAGATGGCTTGCTTCGGCACCTGGGAGATGTCGGCAAACCAGGCCTCTCCAACCTGCTGTTGACGGCACGCTTCATCGAGGGTCACGATGAGGTACGGATCTTCGGTTTCAAAGTCTGCGGGGGGATCGTTGAAGGCGAGGTGCCCATTTTCCCCAATGCCAAGAAACGCCACGTCAACCGGCGCAGACGCCAGGTCTTTGCCAACTTGACAAACTACCCCGGCGGGGTCGGTGGCATCGCCGTCGAGCAGGTGATAACGGTTGATCCCGGTCTTTCGAATCAGTTGCTCCAGCAGCATCTTGCGGAAACTTCCTGGATGGCTGATCGGCAGGCCGATGTACTCATCGAGATGGAAGGCCTCGACCTTTGACCAGTCGATTCCCCTCGCACTCGTCAGTGCATCCAGGAATTCGCGCTGGGAGGCGGCGGTGGCTGCAATGATGCGTGCCCGATCGCGCTCCCCAAGTGCGCGCCGAATCGCCGCCGCCGCCTGGTCGGCGGCGGCTCGGCCCAGGGTCGTTCTGTCGCCAAATACCTTCAGCATTGCAGACGGTTCCTCGATGCGGCGACCCGATCGCCTGCCATTAGAGCTGCAGATTATACAAAAAAGAGAGTCGAGGCACGGAATTTAATTTCATACCATGAAAACAGCGAACCACGCGAATGGCAGAGTGGTGACCCTTTGGTGTATGACTCTTACGGCCCATTACCAATATGAATGGGGCAGGTCTCACGATGCAATACTTTCCGCACACTTTCGGGTCCACCCTCCGCAAATCTGGATCACTGCCCGCGGTATTGCTGCTGAGCATCACGCTGGCGGGGTTGCGGTTTGGCGAGGCGCAAACCATAACCGTGGATGCAACGCCAAGCCATGTCGTCAACACATTCAGTCCACTCTATGCGCTGGGATCAACCGTGGACCGTGTTCCCAGCAACGCTACGGACACGTTCTTCCGGCCCGACCAGATCAAGCAAGTTTTGTCGGCAGGGTGGGGAGTGATCAGCTACCGGCAAAACACTGATCTGTTTGTCCAGGCATGGCATTGGAATCCCAAAGGCACGTGGAGCGATCCTTCCGGCAAAGGGTATTTCACCGGCGACGCGACCCCAACTCAGGAGATGATCCGCCACTCGTACGGCTATTCGCTCCCTCACCGCGGCTTCACTCGGAACGGAGGAACGGAGTTTGACGGGTTCTCGCGGCTCGATGATGGCGATCTGCAGTCGTACTGGAAGAGCAATCCCTACCTGACAAAGGACTACACAGGTGAGGACGATTCCATTCATCCGCAATGGGTCGTTATCGCCCTGGACAAGCCAGAAAAGCTCAACGTGATTCGCATCATGTGGGCGGAGCCGTACGCGCGCGTCTATGAAGTGCAGTACTGGGTCGGCGACGGCGATGCCATGGACGAGCAGGACAAAGGGACTTGGAGAACTTTCCCCCTCGGAACGGTCACAGACGGCAAAGGTGGCGACTCCCCTCTCCGCCTGCACTCGTCGCCGATCTCAACGAAATACGTGCGCGTGCTGATGACGCGCTCTTCCAATACCTGCGACACTCACGGTTCCTCGGACCATCGCAACTGCGTGGGCTACTCCATCCGCGAGATTTACCTCGGAACCATCAATGAGAAAGAAGAATTCAAGGATCTTCTTCATCATTCGCCCGACCAGAAGCAGACCCTAACGCTCTGCTCTTCCGTCGATCCCTGGCATGAACCTAACAACCTGTACGTCGCGCCGGATCGCATGGAATCTGGCGATCAGCCGGGCTTCGATCTGTTTTTTACGAGCGGCATTACAAGGAGCCTTCCTGCGATCATTCCCGTCGCAATGGCGTACAGCACCCCTGAGGACGCCGCGGCTCAAATGACATACATCAAAAAGCGTGGCTATCCGGTCTCATCCATTGAGATGGGCGAAGAACCCGATGGCCAGTACATGCAGCCCGAAGACTATGCGACCCTATACTTACAGTTCGCGACGGCACTTCATCGCGTTGATCCGAATTTAAAATTAGGCGGCCCGGTCTTCGAAGGCGTGAGCGAGGACATCAAAGCGTGGCCCGACGCGCACGGCAGGACGTCCTGGCTGGGACGTTTCCTCGACTATCTGAGAGCCCACGAACGCCTTCAGGAACTGGCGTTCATGTCGTTCGAACACTATCCATACGATGGATGCGAGACTCCCTGGGAGAATCTCTA
>DATNKA010000518.1:0-5588 GCA_035603655.1 Candidatus Acidiferrales bacterium
TTGGACATCGATTGACATTGGGTCGAGGCCTAACCTCGACAATCCCGCGGTAGAGGCCTTGCTGAGCATCGTGCGCAGGCAATTTTCAAGGAAGAGCCCTGATGTGTCGTGAGGAAATAACACTTTGATTTTGATCCGCGGTCTCTGGCGAAAGTATTGCTTCCGGCTTCCGTGTGATCAGGAAGCTGGAGGGCAACTGAATACGTTCCGCATCGCTGATCCAGTCTTGGCCTCAGCCTGAGAACCTGTATAAGATTGTCTCTAGCTGAAGAATCCGACCTGCCATGACCTTGGCACCGCCCCTAATACTTCCGTACGAATTCAATGCTGCCGTGTATTTTATCGACCGCCACATCGCAGAGGGGCGCGGCGCAAAAGTGGCGATTGAGTGCGGGGATATTCAGGTCACCTATCGCCAACTCTTTGACCGTGTAAACCAAGTGGGCAATGGACTCAGAAGTCTTGGCGTGCGCATCGAAGAGCGCGTCTTGCTGCTGCTGCTGGATACGCCCGAGTTTGCTGTCAGCTTTTTCGGCGCGATCAAGATCGGAGCGGTTCCGGTCCCTGTCAACACTCTGCTGAAACCCGCCGATTACGCATACCTGCTGAATAACTCGCGCGCGCGTGTGGCTATCGTCAGTGAGTCGTTGCTCTCTCTCATCGACGCGACCCCCAGGCATGAGTTGCGCTATCTGGAGAGAATTGTCGTTATCGGTGATGGGCCGGGGGCTGGACCGGTCACCTTTGCGGAACTAACCCAGAAGAGTTCTGCCACACTCGATCCAGAGCCGACCTGCAAAGACGATGCTGCCTTCTGGCTCTACTCCTCCGGCAGCACTGGTTCTCCCAAGGCTTGCGTTCATCTTCAGCATGACATGGTGGTGAGTGCCGAGCGTTATGCCCAGGGAATCCTGAACATCTCAGAGAACGATCGCTGCTTCAGCGTCGCTAAACTTTTCTTTGCCTACGGGCTGGGGAATGGACTCTACTTCTCACTGGCTGTTGGCGCCACCAGCATTCTGTTGCCCGGTCCACCGAGACCGCAGAACATCTTTGAGGTCATCGAGCGTCACCGCCCGACTCTGTTTTTTTCGGTCCCATCGAACTACGCCAAGCTTCTTTCCTATCCGCCGACCGGGCGAGAATTCGTTCTCTCCAGCCTGCGGCATGCGATCTCTGCCGGAGAAGCCTTGCCCGCAACCGTATTCCATCGTTTCAAGGCACGCTTCGGAATCGAAATTCTGGATGCGATCGGCTCAACCGAGGCGCTGCACATGGTGATCTCCAATCGTCCGGGAGCTGTTCGTCCAGGTTCGAGTGGCACGATCATCCCAGGATTCGACGCCAGGATTGTGGACGACAATAACCGTGAAGTGCCGCACGGGAACATCGGCAATCTGGTCGTTAGAGCAGACTCCGTTTGTGCCGGTTACTGGAACCAGCACGAAAAAACCAAGGACACGATTGAGGGTCATTGGATCCGAACCGGCGACAAGTATCACCAGGACGAGGACGGTTATTTCTGGTATGCCGGGCGGTCTGACGACATGCTCAAAGTCAGTGGTGTGTGGATCAGTCCAATTGAGATAGAAAGCGTCTTGATCGAGCATCCCGCGGTGCAGGAAGCCGTGGTTATCGCCCGAACAGACCAGAATGGGTTGACGACACCGGTCGCCTGCGTCGTGTTGCGCGGCGGATTTTCCGGGACACCAGAGCTGTCCCTCGAACTGCAGGATTTTGTGATCAGTCGATTGCCTGCCTTTAAGCGTCCGCACGCAGTTGAATTTTTCCAGGAGTTTCCCAAGACGGCCACCGGCAAGCTCCAGCGCTTTAAGCTGCGCGAGGTAGATAATCGGTAGGGTTTTGGGCCGAGGGTACTCGACGGGGAGCAGGGCTAGCCAGGTCACCAAGGCTGGGCGGCTTCTGCGCCCAATGCTCGGTGCTGGATGAATATGAGCGAACACATAGCGGAGGAGGATGTTATGAATCTTCGCCGTGCCGACAACGGAGCCCTTTAACTGGTCCGTTTGTCGCTGATTTCCGGGAAAACTCGCAGTCCGCGAGCCTAGTCTTGGGTCGTTGGAGGAGCCGTCCAATTTTGTGGAATCGCACGAAGGGTGCCAGAGTTCAGGGCTACTCTGAACGTTGTGCTTTCATCGACTCGATGCCGCGTGTATCCTTCCGCTCATGTCCTCCCCGGCGAGGTTTCGCGAGTCGCGACGAAGTAGTCGCGTTCCTTTGAAGGTAGTAATCGCCATCGAGGATGGCGCTCAGGGTCGGACGTGCGAGGGCGAGACCATCGTCATTAACCTTCACGGAGCGTTGATGGCGACCGCAATTGGTTTAACCACGGGAATGAAGATCTCGATCCATGTCTATTTGACGGATAAGCGTGCTACGGCCACGGTGGTTTATATCGATCCTAAGAATGGGCTGCGCTGCGGGATCGAACTTGCTGAGCCACACAACATTTGGGGAGTGCCTCTGCCTCCCGACGACTGGGAAGAGACATCGTCCTTGGAGCCCAGGCAATGAAGACTAAGGAGGAGGCTGACACGGTCTCGGCAGGATCTGGGGTCAGACAACTGGGTCGGTAGAGATTCCTACTCTCTTCATTGATCGCCATTGCAGGTCTCCGCGGAGGTATTGCCAGATGCCTTGGAGACGCCAGACCATCGTGAGTTGGCGGTAGGGAAAATGTTCGAAAAGGCAGTAGATGAGCAGGCGTGCGACTTCTCGCCAGTCGCTGTAACGGCGGAAGGTCATTTCTTCGAGCAGTACAGAACCGATGGAAAGCAAAGTGGCGAAGGCGTAGCCGAACAACAGGAATTGCAGGAAGAATGCCTTGCTGAGCTCTCCTGAGATCAGGGCGAGGATGATTGTGGTATATCCGACCACTTCGATGATGGGCGCGAAGAATTCGAAGATCCACATGTACGGAAGGACGAGCCAGCCAATGCGTCCGTAGCGGGCGCGGAAGAGCATGTCGCGATTAGGCCAAAGTGTATCGATGAGACCCTTGTGCCAACGCGCGCGCTGGCGAGCGAGCGATTTCAGGTCGGTGGGCACTTCAGTCCAGCAGGTGGGATCGGGAATAAAGTCGATGTGGTAGGGGCGACGCTCATCATGCAGGCGGCGGTGCATGCGAACGACGAGATCGAGATCCTCTCCGACCGCGTGAGTGCGAAACCCTCCGACTTGCAGAACGAGGTCGCGCTGGAAAACGCCAAATGCACCGGAAATTATGGGGAGCATGTTAAAGCCCGCCCAAGCTTCGCGTCCGACCAGGAAGGCGCGCAAGTATTCGATGACTTGCATAACTTCGATTGGACTTTTGGGAAGGCGTACTTCTTCGATCTGATTGTTCACGACGCGGGAGCCGTTCAAGACGCGCACGATGCCGCCTACGGCCATGACACGACCAGGGTCGGAAAATACTCCTGCCATGATGCGGATGAGAGATTCTTTTTCGAGAATTGAGTCGGCGTCGACTACGCAAATGTAAGGACTGGTGGCTGCGTTTATTCCTGCATTGATGGCATCGGCTTTACAGCCGGCGGCTTCTTTGTCGAGTACGAACAGGCGCGGATCAAGCGGACTGCGATAGATGGCGTGGAGCGGCGCAGTTGCAATCTCGGCGATATAGAGGATGCGGGCGGCCTGAAGCTGATAGGCCAGCCGCATCTTTTCCATGGTGGCATCGTCTGATCCGTCGTTGACGACGATGACTTCGAGGCAGGGATATTCGAGTCCAAGCAGCGCTCCGACACTGCCGACGATCGAGCGTTCTTCGTTGTGCGCCGGAACGATGAGAGTGATGGGCGGGGTGAAGGGAGACGCCTTCACCAACTCCAGGCGCTGACTGCCGAGACGATGACGATGGCGAACGTTCTTGACAATCGCAACGATCAGCAGTCCAAGGTAAATAAGATTGGAGAGCGCGAAGTAGATGAACAGGGTGTCGTTCGAGATGGCGAGAAAATGCACGGTCAATGCACCCCGGCCGCAGCTGCCGCGGCTTTACCAGTAAGCTCGACTCGTTTTCGTGCTTCCGCTACAACTTCCATCAACCCGGTTTCGGTGGAGTGATGACCGGACCGGGCAAAGCCGCCGACAATTTTCTCGATGGCCCCGGACCGCTCGAGTTCGGAGACAAACGCCTGCAAGGCATAATCGTCTTTGGTCGCGACTACATCTTCGAGGATCTGATGGAGTTGCGGCTCCATTCGCGCGAGTGCCCACGCGGCGCGCTGACGTACGTGGCGGTTGGCGTCGCAGAGGGCGCGCAGCAGGATACTGATTTTGCCGGTGTTTTCGATCTGTCCCAGCGCCACTACAGCACGGAGACGAACAAACCATTCTGGATCGGCGGCTAAACTGTGAAGCGCCGGCAGAGTATAAGAGGCATTGGTATTGCCGAGAGCGCGGGCAGCGGAAGCGCGCACTTCGGGCAAAACATCTGAGGCCAGGACGAGTAACTCCTCACCGAGTTGGGGTGATGCCAGCTCGCCGAGCACGCGCGCGAGCAATTCCCGCACCGGCCCATGTGTGCGATCAACGTAGTTGACTAGTACCTCGGGGTAGGAGCGGCAACAATTTACCAAGGCGTTTTTCAAAGAACGTTCGGGCGCATCGAAGCGACCGCTGACGATGCGGTCAAGAATTGGGATGGCGGCTTCCATGCGGGCCGTGCGACCGAGGCCGCGAACCGCGGCGATACGCGTTTCGCGCAAACGCGAATCCAGGCCCGCGGCCAGAGCTGGAATCGCCTCCATGGCGCGAGTTCGCCCCAAAGCCAGGAGGGCAGTTCGCTGCGCCAAGCCGCGCGAGGTCCGGGCTTCGTAAATGCGCATATCGAGCAACCCGCTAACGCGAAGGCAATCCAGCAGCGGGGGTAACTTGTCAGCCGCGGACATCTCGATGCTATCGAGCAGAATGGATTCAACGATGTCGCAATCGAGCGGCTTGAAGCGCCAGTCTTCGGCGGGGATCTTCCCGGAGAGAATGTCGTCCCATTGCGAACGCAAGGCAACGGTGCGCCGATTTCTCTTATGAAAATAGCGGGCGCGGTACCAGCGTCGCAGCACGATGAATCCGACGAGGAGAAGTATTCCCAGTACCGAAAGCAGAATCGCCTCCAGCACCAACCCTGCGGACCCGAGCTTTTGGACTCCCTTAAAAACGGATCCCATAACTCAGTCCGAAGCTGGTATCGATTTGACCCTGGGTGCGATTTTGGCGAGCTACGTAGCCCGTAATGTCCTGGCGGGCTGCGAACCGGTAGCGCAGACCACCGCCGAAAGTGTGCGCAGAAAAGCGTCCGATCTGATCGATCTGAGCAAAATTTTCGCTGCCCACGGCGAAGAAAACATTGCCCGTGACCCGGCGTTGCAGCGGAAAGCCGAGTTTGGTCCAGCCGGATGGCGTCCAGTCGATGGGTGTACCCAAGAATCCGGTACGAGCGCCAGTCACGTTCAGTGACCAGGTCCACGCGTGGGGAAGGTAGACAATCTGGTTCGTGCTCAGGGTTAGGACGTGTGCGCCCTGATACCAGAACCAATGTTGCTGGTAGGAACTTTCCAGTCCCC
>DATNKA010000519.1:0-5718 GCA_035603655.1 Candidatus Acidiferrales bacterium
CTCCGCCGAGAGATCATTGCAGCCCAGCAGCACCTCCAAGGCGCGTCCCCGCCCCATGAGCCTTGGCAATCTTTGCGTAGAGCCCCCACCCGGAACCAGACCGATCGCGACCTCTGGTTGGCCGAAGATCGCTTTGCCAACGGCAGCAAAACACATGTCCATGGCCAGCGCGATCTCACTTCCTCCGCCCCGGGCCCGTCCCTCGACTTTGGCAATAGTTGCCTTGGGCATGTTCCTGAATCGTTCGCCGATCGTCTGCGTGAGACGGAAGCTCCGTGTATGGGACACCACTTTGGAAGCGGCTCCAACCCGGCCCAAACCAGAGTGGGCTATAAAAAAATCAGGAAGCGCACTCTGCACAACCACAACCCGGACGCCTTCATCAGCCTCGAGTTCCCTGCCGAGTTTGTCGAATTCCTGTGACAGAACTTCATCAAGAAGATTGATCGGCGGGTGATTGATGCTGACGAATGCGACTCCAGAATCAAACCTGAATTGGAAATATTTGTAATCAGAATATGGCAAGGGAGTGGCTCCGTTTCGCTCTCTCAGTCGTTCTGCACGGGGTTGGTCAGGATGCCGATCCCCTCGATCTCCACTTCGTAGATATCGCCGGGCTGCATGAAAACAGGTGGCTTACGCGCCGCTCCGACGCCACCCGGCGTGCCCGTGATGATCACATCACCTCGCTCCAGGCTCATCGCGACACTGATCGTTTCAATCAGCGCGGGGACACTGAAGATGAGCCGGTCGGTGCGCGAATCCTGCATCACGCGGCCATTCAAACGCCCTTGGATGCGCAATCCCCGGGCCCCAGCCGGCACGGCGTCGGGCGTCACCAGCCACGGGCCGAACGATCCGGTGCCATCGAAATTCTTGCCCATCGTCCATTGCGGTGTGCGGAGCTGAAAATCACGCACGGTCGCATCGTTGAACAGGGAGTAGCCCGCCACGTGATCGAGGGCCTGCTCCTGGGGGATGCGGCGCCCCGGCTTGCCGATCACCACAGCCAGCTCGGCTTCATAGTCGAGCGCAATTGATTCACGGGGCCGCCGGATCGGCTCTTGATGAGCGATCAGACTCGACGCGAAGCGGGCGAAGATTTCCGGATACTCCGGCTTCTTCAGCCCGCTTTCCTCCAGGTGATCATCGTAGTTGAGACCGACGCACAGAATTTTCGGCGCTATGGGCACCGGCGGCAGCAGCCGGACAGCCTTCAGGTCGATTGCGGGTGATTGCCCGAGGGTTCTGCCAATGCGCAACAGGTCTGCGCCTTGTGAAATCAGGTCGGGTAGAGTGCCTGGAAATCCACTGTCTGGCCGCGAGAGGCCGTGCCAACCCGAGCCTTCATCCGCGGCAATTCCGGGGACTCCACGTGTTTCAAAATTGACGATGCGCATACCCTAATCCTTTAGCTCGCCTGCAGACGACTCAGTTGCTCAAGCAGGAGAATAAACGCTTCATAGGGCCGCCCGGCAGCATGCCGAAGGCCCATCTCACAGGTTCGGTTCGACGGGAGGTAGGCATCGGTGGGCCGATTACCGGGCGCGTCAGCGCGCCCGGACGAGTTACCTGCGGCATCCTCTAAGGTCGTGTCAACTCCTCAAGTGCGTAAATAAATGACTCATACACTTTGCCTGTAGTTTGGCGCATACCCAACTCGCAAGTCCGATTTGCAGAAACGAAGCAGGTGTCGTCCCCGAAGCTCTGAATTTGTACGATTGTGTCGCGTGTGGCGGAGTGAACCAACTCGGGATGCAGCAGGCCGCGGTCGCCAGCAGTTCCGCAACAAGTGGTTCCCAAAGGAATTTCAGCGCTGTCAGCTAGCGCGCCGGCGATTTCGAGAAGGGTCTCACTGAGGCCGAGGTGTGTCGTCGAACAAGTGGGATGGACCAGGATTTTTGGAATCGTTTTGTGAATTCGCAGTGAGGGCAGAAGGTCTTTGCACCAGGCGATCGAATCGATGATGGTGATAAGGTTCAGTCGATTCTTACGTTCATCGTCGAGATGCTCTAATATGTCGTCTTTGAGACCGAGCGTGCATGAAGCCGCGTCCACCACTACCGGCAATTTTCCTCCGTCACTCCAGCGCCACAGCGCATCGCTCATCTGTTCGGACATCCACGTCTGCCCGCGCTTGTAGCCCTTGGAACTCCACGGCGTCGAGCAGCAAAGACCCCTCACGTCATCGGGAATCCAGAGCGGCTTGCCCGCGCGTTCAGAAAGAGCCACGAACGTTTCCGGAAGAGCCGGCGATGCGGGCTTGGTGTTGTCCCTGCCGAAGATGCGGTTGATGCACGCCGGGAAATACGCGGCTGCCGCACCCGCGTGTCTCGTGCGGGGAAGGTCGGCGGGAGCGGCGTGCGGCATGGGGCCAGCGACTGCAGGAACCAGATCCTTGCTGACAATGCTGCGAGCCACATCAGTCAGGGCCTCAAGCAGATCGGGGCTGGTTATTGTTTGCACGACGTCGGCCGCCTTGACACCATGACGCGCCAGCTTCTCCATTTCGGCCCACTTCCTGGCCACATCAAGCGCAAGCTCCTCGGCACCCGCGGAATGCTCCATCTTCCTGAAGTGTTTGATCAGGGCTCCTGTATTGATTCCGATCGGACAGACATCGGCGCAGGTGCCGTCGCCCGCGCACATCTCGATAGCGTCATATTCGTACTCATGCTGCAGTTGGGTCAGCAGCTTCGACCATTCGGGCTGCCGTGACATCTCACGACGTAGAACGATGCGTTGTCTCGGGGTGACCGTCACGTTACGGCTTGGGCACACCGGTTCGCAGAAGCCGCACTCGATGCAATGAGAAGCGGAATGAACGTCTTCGATCGCTGGAGTCGTCTTGAGATTCTTCAGGTGAATCAGCGGATCGTGGCTCAGCAAGACATTTGGAGCCAGGATTCCGTGCGGATCAAGGAGGTGTTTTGCGCGCCACATCAGGTCAGTGAGTTTGTCGCCCCATTCGCGCCGGACAAAGGGAGCCATGTTGATTCCTGTTCCATGCTCCGCCTTCAAAGAGCCGTCATATTTATCCACCACCAACTCAACAAGGTCACGCATGAAACTGTCGTACTGGTTGCGGCTAGCGTCTTCGCTGAGTTGGGCAATCATCACGAAATGCAGATTTCCGTAAGCAGCATGCCCCGCGGCCGAAGATTCATATCCGTGTTTGGCGAGGAGACCGAGCAAATCACGGGTAGCATTCGCAAGTTGTGCAGGTGGAAAGCATATGTCTTCGATGATGAGGTTTGTGCCTTGCGGACGCATTTCACCAACGATACCGAGAAGACCATCACGAATGTGCCAGGCAAGCTCAATGGCTTCGGCTTCGCGAACGAATTCCAACGGCTGTAACATTTTCACGTCGCGTAGAGCGTCCCCAACCCTCTTCTCGATAGCCGCAAGTTCTTGCTCGCTATCAAAGCCAAATTCAACGAGTAGCGCCGCGTTCTTCGGATCGAGATCTTTCCAATACTTTGGCGTGCCTTTCATCAATTTGGAGGCTGCGGTCAGGGATGAAGCGACCATGAGTTCGACTGCCTGCGCTCCCAGTTCGACCAGCTTTCCGACCTGCTCGACCGCCCCGTCGATGGTGTCGAATGGTAGCCATGCCACCGTCGTTTTTGCGGGGAGGTGATATGTCTTGTAGACGGCCTCGGCCACGAAGCCGAGCGTGCCTTCTGACCCAACCATCAGGCGGCGCAGGATTTGTACTGGCGTTTCACCATCGAGAAACGCATGCATGGCATACCCACAGGTGTTACGGATAACATACTTCCGAACAATTCGGGCAGAGAGTTCCTTGTCTGCAAGAATCTCCTCACGGATCTTCAGCAGTCCTGCCGCCATTTCTGGCTCGGAGGCGGCAAACCGTTCCTCAGCGTGCGGGTCTTCGGTATCGATAATCGTGCCGGTAGTAAGAACGATTTTCATGGCAACGATCGAATGGTACGAATCGATCGCTGGCCGGCAACGCATACCACCCGCGTTGTTGGCCAGTACGCCACCGATTGTTGCGGCGTTAAAGCTCGCAGGATCCGGTCCCATGCGGCGGGCGTAAGGTTTCAACACCTCGTTAATCCGTCCAAGTGTAGTGCCAACATTGCAGCGAATCCGCTCCCCGTTGTCCTCGACTTTCCAGCCGCTCCAGTGTTGTCTCACATCGATCAAGATGTCGTCGCCTTGCGATTGGCCATTCAAGCTGGTCCCGCCGGCCCGGAAGGTCGCGTGGCGGCCTTTGCGAATGCAATATTGAAAAATGTTCGCTACGTGATCGATGTTCTTTGGTTGTGCGATCACTCTCGGGATATATCGGTAAGGGCTAGCGTCCGATGCATAGCGCACCAAGTCGCTGATACGATGCCGCACAACATCCTCGCCAAGTATCTCGATCAGCTCTCCCTTAAGCTCTTCCGGAGTTCCCCCAACAAGCTCTTCGTCTACAGCATCCGAGCAAGGTGGCACATCCGGACGACCGAGGCGTTTGGGGTCTGCTGATAGGAATTTAGGCATGATCTTCTCCTATTCGTGATGCGGTGACAAAGCAGAGTTCAAGTGCCCGATCTCCGAGTTCTGCAATTACTAAGGCGGATGCCGTGCCATCGGCCAGGTGATCGGGCGCGCGATCAGGCGTTGCATGAGAACAAAGGGGAGTAGGCGCATCCGTATTTGGTGAGAAAAAACACATGCTGAAGACTCCCCGCGACCCTGAAGAACTGTGGGCTCGCAAGAACGATTCCATCCCGCCAGACCGTCTACTTGTGACCGACGGCTTGCATGATCTGCCCCATCTCCATCGCATTGCTTGAGGAGATTTCCTGCAGAGATATGGCAAGTTGATCGGTCGGGATACCGGTGAGGTTCTGGAACATCGACCACAGTTGCTTCAGCATCTCGGTCTTGTCCTCATCGGTGTGGCCGCTCCGCAGAACACAGTTCAACGCCGCGGTGGAAGCCTTTTCCCCAGTCGCGAATCCCGAGCCCCTGGGATAGGAAAGGAAGACCACTCGAACGAAATTGGTGGGGACCTTCATCACTGCGGTGTGTATGCGCGTGATTTCTTTCGCGATTTTTGCCTTCTTCTCGTCGGATACAAATCCATCCTCGGTAATAGCGGTATACAACGGCATTGGCTTTTATCCTCCAGACGAAACGCCCACGGACGTATCCGCACTGGCTACGAGTACGCTAATTGCCTAAGACTGAGCTAGAGAGCGGCACAGTTTCGCTCCTCTGCGGGCTTACGAACGCCCGTTTGGAACAAGGATCAGCTTCTTGTTCACAAATTCTTCCAGACCAAGGTTGGAAAGTTCCTTGCCATAGCCGGAGCGCTTGACTCCGCCGAAAGGCAGATCCGGATAGCTGACATCGGGATAGTTGATGAACACCATGCCCGTTTCCATACGACTCGCCACCCGCTTGCCCCTTTCGATGTCTGAGGTGTAGACGGATCCGCCGAGGCCAAATGGCGAATCGTTGGCGATCGCAATGGCTTCTTCCTCATCTTTGGCGGGAAAAATAAGCGCGACAGGCCCAAAAAATTCCTGTTTGTAGGTGGGGTTGTCGGAGGTCACGTTCGTCAAAATAGTCGGCTCCAGGAAGGCGCCGACTTCGCCGGCGCGCCGGCCACCAAGGACTATCTGCGCTCCGTGACTCGTGGCCTCCTGAATCTGTCGTAGGATGAGCTGCAGAGCCGCATCGGACGAGAGTGGT
>DATNKA010000520.1:0-5241 GCA_035603655.1 Candidatus Acidiferrales bacterium
CGAGAATATCACGCATTAGCAGCTAGGATGCGGCTTTGTCAGTCAAAAGCTGCCTGGCTTCTACCCCTGCACCGACAACCCAGCTTTCCGGACTGCCGATCGATAGGCTAACCCTGCTTAGCCAGAGTTATCGCAGCCGATCTACGCGTTCTGACGATTGCCCCGCCAACAACGATCGCGAACGGATCAGCGAATGACCACAGGATCCCACAATACCCCCAGGCAAATGCGTGGCAACCCATACCATCGCAGAGCCAATCAACGTGCACAAGTGCACAAGACGAGAGCCAGGGTTATCGTGGCGACCATCTCCCGTCCCCTCGCCGCCAATGCGCTGACGCACCCAACGCACAGCGCCGCGATGAGGTGTGCGGGCATCATTCCTTTCAACACCCAGAGGTAAGCATTGAAGTGGGTCGACCAGAATGCGAGGTATCTGTCGGTGACTGCCGACAATAATTTGTGAGCGAGCCCGGAGACAAACCTGTGCAGCAAGAATCCTCCGACCGCCGCGGCTGTGGTCGACCACCGAGCAGCACGGTAACCGCTGCCGAAGAGGTGTGCGATGGTCTTCACAGTCTGCCGCCGATACCAGCGCCCGGCGAAGGTAACTCCCGATTTCGACGCGAGGTAGGAGTATTCCTCAAGCAGGTCTCCTAAGATCGATTCTGCATTTTCGTGAGCAGTGAATAAATTGATGAGCCAGACGGCAGGGCGCGGCAGCTGACCGAGATACGCTTGGGACATCATGAGTAGCTCCGAATAAAGCCGAGGTCAAGGCCTTCGCTCATGCTCTGAACGGCGTGTTGTGTGCGGGTCACAGCTGCCACTCCCTGGGCTGTGACATGGAAGAAACGCTTCGATCGTCCGCCACGCTCAGGGGTAGGTTCGCCAAGGCGGGACCTGACGTACCCTTTGACCTCCAGACGATCCAGGGTGGCGTAGATAGCGCCGATCGAGACCTCGCGTTTGGTGCGGAACTCGATCTCCTGCCGGACTGTAACTCCGTACGCGCGATCCGCAAGGCGCATGAGTGCAAGGACTACGATGTGTTCGAATTCGCCGAGGTAATCGCGACCGGGCATTATCTATACAATATAGATGAAATGGTTCGCGACAAACCCAGGAGATCACGGGAGCCGTGCTTATTGGCCATGAGGTTGATGCTGTGCTCAGACTTCCTAATAAATCAAATACTTCTTCCTGACCAACTCAAACTTCTCCAACTCTTCCTGCCAATCCTGCGCGATGCGCCGCGGATCCTTACCCGCCACCAGCCCGTCGTAAGCCGCCTGGTTCACCAGCAACTCCGTCATGCGCTCCAGTTTGAAGTCCGCCGGATAAAGCTTTCTTAACGCGGCGGCCAATTCAATTCCCAACTCGGGTCCATCCAGCGCGTTGCGCTCGGTGAGAACCAGATTGACGCCTTCACACTTCTGTCCCGCATAGTTGCTTGCCGTAGGAGTGAACGTCACCGGCACAAATCTGACTCCAGCAATCCCGCGAGCGTTCAAGTACGAGGCTAGTTCGCGACCTTTCATCCACGGCGCGCCCAGCAGTTCGAAGGGAGTATCCGTCCCGCGCCCTACCGAAACATTCGTGCCCTCAATCAGGCCAACGCCGGGATACAGCCCTGCTTCGGTCACGCTTCGCAGGTTCGGCGACGGACTCACCCAGGCCAGCCCAGTCGAATCAAACCAGTCTCCGCGCTGCCAGCCTTCCATCGCAACCACGGTCAGCTTGGCGTTGATGTTTCGTTCCGCGTTGTACATCTTCGCCAGTTCGCCCAGGGTCATACCTTGACGGACCGGCACCGTCCCGTAATTCGTGAAGCTCTCGCGCCCCGCATCCGATACCGGACCCTGCACAAACGATCCCGTGATGGGATCTGGCCGATCGAGCACAATCACTTCAACTCCCGCACTCGCCGCCGCCTCCAGAAAATATCCCAATGTCGTTTCGTAGGTATAGAACCGCACCCCAGCGTCCTGGATATCGAAGACGACGGCCTCCAATTGCTTCATCACGTCCGCCGACGGACGGCGCGCGGCGTCCTTCCCCCCATACACGCTGTAGACAGGAATTCCGGTTGCTGCATCTGTCGAATTGCTAACTTTGAGCGTATCCAGGGTTCCGGTCACACCGTGCTCTGGACTGAAGATCGCATCCAGCGAAACTCCCGGCGCCTGGGCAAGTACATCAACAATCCGCCGTCCGTCTGCATCCACCCCGGTTTGGTTGGTCAATACCCCAATCCGCTTCTTGCGGCCGGCAACCTGCAGTACATCGAAGCCATGCTCTTCCAGCACATCGATACCAGTCTTGACGCTCCCATTGCGTACGCTCATACGGCGCGCGGCGCTCTGAGCCTCGTTGTAGCCGGTAATACTCTCCCAGCGAAGTGCTTCTTTTTCGCTCGCAGTCAGCGGCAGTGCGGCTGCAACGGCCGTCGCCACTTTTGAGCGCAATGCAATCGCATTTTCCTTGCCGCGCGGATGAACCGCATTGGCCAGCAGAATGATGTAGGTCTGTGTAGTTGGATCGATCCACATCGATGTGCCCGTAAACCCTGTATGCCCGTAGGAGCCCACCGGCAGAAGATCTCCACGGTTCGAGGAAAAGGGAGAATCGATATCCCACCCAAAGCCGCGTAAGACCGGCGCCGACGGAGGCTGCTCGGGCCGGGTCATCTTCTCGACCGACAGAGCAGAGAGAACGCCTCCGCCGCCATTGAGCAACGCCTGGGAGAACTTCGCCAAATCGTCCGCCGTGGAAAACAGTCCCGCATGCCCGGCTACGCCACCCATCCGACGCGCCGTCGGATCATGCACTACGCCGCGCAGCATGTGCTCATTCTCGTCATACTGCGTGGGAGCAATTTTCGGCCGCAAACCCGCCGGTGGCGTAAACCGCGTATGCATCATCTTCAGGGGCGCAAAGATGCGGCGCTCACAATATTTATCTAGCGTCTCACCGGAAACCCGCTCCACCATAGCGCCCAACACTATAAAGTTGACGTCGCTGTAAGAAAATCGCGATCCCGGCGGCGCCTCGGGCGCTTCGCCAAAGGCCATTCGATAGGCCGTCTCTTTCCCCTCCCAAATCGTTTTCAAATCGAGATCCGGCCCCAGGCCCGAGTAATGCGTCAACAACTGACGCACAGTTATGTCTTCCTTGCCATTCTGGCCAAACTCCGGCAAGTACTTGGCCACCGGATCATTCAACCGGATCTTGCCCTGTTCGACCAGTTTCATCACGGCGGTCGTGGTTGCTACCACCTTGGTCAGGGATGCCAGGTCGAAGATCGTTTCCAGCGTCATAGGTTCGCGCCGCGGTTCCAAAGCGCGATTCCCGTACGCCTTCCTGTAGATCACCTGCCGGTTATGCCCCACTAGCAGAACGGCGCCGGGGATGTTGCCATCGTGAATGGCTTGCGTGATAACCGCATCGACCGAAGCCAGGGGCCCCGTGGCCGGCGAACGCTTGGCGTCAACGACTGTCCAGGCCGTCAACGAGGTCGACAGAATGATGGTCCAAACTGCGACGAAGCGGATTCGCCCCGGAAAAGGGGGCAACCGCAAAGGCACAGGTTTTGCGAACGGGTTTGATTTAAGAGGAAAGATGCTCTGACTCTACACAACCAGGGCAGGAGGACTCAAGAAACTCAAGTAAGGGGGTGCCGCTCATGCCATATCATGGAATACGCGATGAGTGCACCAGAGCCCCTAATGCTGTTGCCCTCTGCTTTCGAGCATCAGGACTATCGGTTTGCCTCAGCCTTCTCAGTCCTGGAAGAGGCGATTCGCGAACGCGCGTTCCCGGCGGCTTCGGTCGCGGCCACGTTTGAAGGACGACTCATTGCGCTCAAGGCGTTCGGCCACTTCACTTACCAATATGATTCGCCCGCGGTCACAAGCGACACTCTTTTCGATCTTGCCTCGCTCACGAAAGTGGTTGCCACCACGTCGCTTGCGATGCGTCTGTACGAGCGAGGCCTACTGGACCTTGATGCGACGGTCGCCGCCATCGTCCCGGAATTTGTTTCTCATCCCGAGAAGGATTCGCGCCGTCGCGACGTAACCTTGGGCATGTTGCTCAGCCACTCCTCCGGCTTACCCGCGTACGAGAAGTTGTTTCTAAAGGCCCGTACTCGCGAAGAATTACTGCACGCAGTCTTCACGATGCCGCTTGCTTCCGATCCGAGATCCCGCGCCAACTATAGCGACATCGGATTTATTCTTCTCGGCGTCGCCCTCGGACGCCTCGCTGACGAGCCTCTCGACTCTTCTTGCCAAGCTGAAATCTTCGCCCCGATCGGCATGACGAACACCGCGTTCAATCCGCCGGCAAACCTCCGCTGGCAAGTCCCGCCCACGACCGATGATCGAACTTTTCGCCATCGCATCATTCAAGGAGAAGTTCAGGACGAAAATGCCAGCATTCTCGGCGGCGTGGCCGGACACGCTGGCGTCTTTTCCACGGCTGCGGACCTCGCCCACTTCGCCCACGCCATGCTCAGCCCCGGTGCGCTTGTGCGTCGCGAAACGCTTGCGCTGTTCACACGCCGTGAAACCTCCCCTGCAGGCACATCCCAGGCCCTGGGATGGGATACTCCTTCCGCGCCCTCGCAGTCGGGAAGGTATTTCGGACCTGGCTCCTTCGGCCACTTGGGTTATACCGGAACCTCTTTGTGGATCGATCCTGGCCGTCAACTTTCAATCGTTTTACTAACGAACCGCACTTGGCCCGACTGCTCCAATCAAGCGATCCAGCAGGTCCGGCCTAGATTCCACGACGCCGTCATTGAGGCGCTCGACAAATCTGGCTAACCCATATCGGCGGCCATCTTTCGCCTGATTGACTGCAAACTCTCTCTCGTCTACAGCATCCTATTCCCGATCACATTGCCCAGTGTCCAATCCCGATCTCACTTCCATTCTCCTTCTGCTTCTCCTACTCGTAGGGTTGGCCCAGTTATTCGGCTATGTGTTCGTAAGACTTCGTCAGCCGAGAGTGGTTGGGGAAATCTTCGCTGGAATCTTGCTGGGACCGGCGCTCTTAGGGCGCTTTCCTGCCGCTTCCCGACTGACCGCAGCCGCAAACCATCAGGCAAACTCGCTTAACTTCATCTACTGGCTCGGCCTGCTATTACTGATGTTTCTCTCTGGAGCGGAAACCCGACAGCTCTTCACCCGCGAAGAGCGCACCGAAGTGAGTTGGCTGGCCATCGTCGGGACCGGC
>DATNKA010000521.1:0-3026 GCA_035603655.1 Candidatus Acidiferrales bacterium
GATGGGGTCGTGACGGTCGACGACAGGGGAACGGGCCAAGGCTCGGTGATCTCACCGCTTCTTGCCAATATCTACCTGCACTACTGCCTTGATCTCTGGGCTGATCGCTGGAGACGGCGTGAAGCCCAAGGCGAGATGATCATCGTGCGATACGCCGACGATCTGGTCGTTGGCTTCGAGTACGAGGACGACGCACGTCGCTTCCTCGATGCGATGCGAACACGACTTGAGGAGTTCTCGTTGTCGCTCCATCCGGATAAGACCCGGCTGATTGAGTTTGGTCGCCATGCCGCGGCGAAGCGCAAGAGACAGGGTCTCGATAAACCGGAGACCTTTATGTTTTTGGGGTTCACGTTCATCTGCGGGAAATCCCGCCGGGGAGCCTTCCAGCTCAAACGGAAGACTCGGCGCGACCGCATGCGGGCGAAGCTCCTGGACATCAAGGAGGAGCTACGGCGCCGAATGCACCATCCAATCCCGGAACAAGGGAAATGGCTGAGGCAGGTCGTTCTCGGACATCTCGCCTACTTCGCAGTTCCCACAAACAGCCGGGCAGTTCGAGCGTTCCGGCATGCAGTGGCCGATCTCTGGCGACGCACGCTTCGGCGGCGCAGCCAGAAGGATGGTTTCACCTGGGAGCGCATGGAGAAGCTGGTGAACGATTGGCTCCCCAAGCCGCAGATCCTTCATCCTTGGCCCTCGGTGCGCTTCGCCGTCAAACACCCAAGGTAGGAGCCGAGTGCCCGAATCGGGCCCGCTCGGATCTGAGCGGGTTGCGCCTTGAAAGCGCATGAGACCATGTCGCCTGGAATGGCGACCGCGGTAAAGCCTAGCCGGCGGCCGCGTACCGAGTCTTGCGTGGTGTCCGGTAACGGACCCTGCGAAGCGTAGACAGGGAGATTGTAGGCTGGAACGAAAGTGAACGGAGTGTTAGCCCCGAAATCGATCGTGGTTGAAGTAGCCGACCTTGTCCCGCTCGGGGGAAGGCAGCAGTTCAAGGCGCGCTATGGCGAGCACCTTGAGATGCTTCCGGGGTTCGTACCGCCAGCATGCCATCAAAAGGTTCCATGTGAACAAGGGAGAGCCGTCGGGTTCAAGCGAAGGCTTGTAGGGCCCGCCAAGCCCAAAAGGCAAGAACGGTCCAATGATCCGGCGGCAGTCAGACTGGCTGATAGTACTCCGAGGTTGGGAGAGCCAACCACATGGGGAAGCGGCCAGCGGGAGTTGAGTTGTTCGAAGGCAACATGGCCTCCATGCAATGGGAGATACGGCCATCTATTCAAAGGGATGGAACACCGACCATGGAAACAGGACTCGAACGAATAGCAGAGAGAGCGCGGTGCGAGCCGAAACTTCGGTTCACCTCGCTGGCGCATCACATCACCGAGGACCGTGTGTGGAAGAGTCTGTGTCAGATTCCCAATCACTCGGCCCCAGGGGTGGATGGTCAGCGGGTAACGGAGGCGAAGGAAAGCTTCGAGGGATGGGTTGGCGTGATGTTGCAATCCATCCACCGCAAGGGATATAGGGCACCCGATATTCGTCGCGTCTATATCCCGAAACCCGGCAAGCAGGAGAAGCGCCCTTTGGGTGTGCCGACTGTATCTGACCGGGCGCTCCAGCGCAGCACGTCTCAGGTACTTTCCGCTGTATATGAGCAAGACTTTCTACCATGCTCGTTTGGCGGGCGTCCTGGGCTGGGTGCCCACCACGCGCTGGCGACCCTCACTGAGGTTATCGCCGGAAGCAAGGTCGGGTGGGTGCTAGAGGCGGACTTGAAGAACTTCTTCGGTAGTCTCGACCACGACTGGCTACTCCAGTTCGTGCGACACCGCATAGGGGACCCACGCCTGATCAGTCTGATTGGGCGCTGGTTGAAGGCAGGCGTGCTGGAGGATGGAGTAGTGACGCCGAGCGAGACGGGGACCCCGCAAGGAGGGTCGATCAGCGTATTGCTGAGTAACGTATATCTGCACTACGTGCTCGACCTATGGTTCGAGCGCGTGGCTAAACCTCGCTTGCGAGGGGAAGCCTACCTCGTGCGGTATATCGACGACTTTGTGGTGTGTTTCCAGTATCGCGAGGATGCTCTGCGCCTAGAGGACGCGCTGCGGAATCGGCTGGAAAGGTTCGGCCTCACGCTGGAACCGACCAAGACCAAGTTGGTCGAGTTCGGGAGGTTCGCGCAGCGACACGCGGGCAGACACGGCAGAAAGCGCCCGGAAACCATCTACTTCCTGGGCTTCACGCTCTACTGCACGCGCAACCGGAAGGGCAACTTCAAGGTTGGGGTGCGCACCGAGAAGTCACGCTTGCGGCGCAGCCTCATGTCACTGCAAGAGAAGATGCGGCAGATGAGGCATCTCACAATCGGACAACAGGTCGACGAGCTCAACGACGCCTTACGCGGTCACTACGGATACTACGGCATTGCCGGAAATTTCCGTGCATTGCAGAAGGTGTACCGGCACGTCGAGCGTTACTGGTGTGGGATGCTTCGCAGCCGCAGCTGGGCGGCCCGGCGCCTCACCTGGACCGACTTCAATCAGCTCAAGGAGAAGATCCCGCTGCTGCGACCAAAGCTGCGGTTGCCCTACAAGGCGCTGCAGGCTCTCGCAGTACTGTGAACCAACGCCCGAAGAGCGTAGTGCAGCAAATCTGCACGCTACGTTCTGTGGGAGTCGGGGGTGGGTGACCACCCCCGACGACCCGGTGGGCGGGCCAGCAATGGTCGTCCCTACCGCGAAACCCATCGAGCACGCGTCGTTAAATATCTTGATGTCGTCGAAACCAGAGGCGCTAGCTACCACTGGGACAAGTCTGTCAGGTGCCTGATTACGGGGCAGACGGCGATCAGCGTAAAGAGGGCGTGAGTCGGATACAAGCTTTTGCGCGGAACTGCAGGAACCAGGGCTTTGATGCCAAGGGAACAAGCGGGTCAAAACTCGCGAGGCGAGTGTACCGAAGCGAAGCGCTGGGACGGATCGGTTTGTAGTAGTGATGAAGGCCCATAATGGGGCTGGAGC
>DATNKA010000522.1:0-7631 GCA_035603655.1 Candidatus Acidiferrales bacterium
GCGACCGCGGGTTCAACCTGTGCCGTGACAAACACGATAGACGGCAACGGACGGTTTCGTTCCCTAAGCTGGTCTAACAGTTCCGTGCCCGACAGATCCAGCATATTGATGTCGAGAAGCAAAACATCGTAGGAGTCGGTGGCCAATTTCTCCAGCGCTTCGATGGCATCGTTGGCCGAATCAAAATGCTCCACGTCGCTCCTTGCCGACAGGACATTTGCCAGAACCGTTTGGGCCAGGGGCTCATCATCCACGATCAATACGCGCATGGTTTCCACTCACCATCCATCTCTGTTCCATCAGGCGAAAACGTCTTGGCTGACCGCTGCAGATTTGAGCCTAAAGATTTCGCCGAGTTTCTTCGCATAGTCATGACTTGAGTTCGCGTTGAGATCGGACCGTCAGTGGGCCTCCGTAGGTGCGGGCGTTCCGTCCGACCACTGGGGCACCGGAATCATGAACTCGGTCACTGGCTCTGGAGCACCATTAAATTGTGGATTCAGCAGAACCGGGGAGCCGGGGACATCTGCACCCCAAGTCATACTGTCTGTTAGGGGAATATAAAACATCAGATGGGGAACCCAGTGCCCGGCGGAGTCGTTAAGGTACCCTTGACTCGACATCATGTAGGACATTGCGCCAGGCTCCAGGGCGGACAGTTCTTTCTTGTCGTATATCTTGATACCCTCGATGATCTGAGCCTTGGAAAGTCCAGCCAATACCAATTCTGTCCGCTTGTAAGTGAGGGGCAGGATGGATCGGGCAGCCGGCGGATTGAAGCAGAGCGGACCTCGCATCTTGGGGTTCCAAAACCCCGGGTGGTCGAATGGGGACATCCACGACCGTTCGACGACACACACGAAACCGTTCTTGCCTTTGACCGCGGTTTCGTAGCCATTCCGCCCGAGGACCAAAACCTCAGCGTCGCTTGATATCGCCGCAGGGGCTGCACTCCGCGCCAGGGCTATCTCGGCATTTCTATCTGTCATCAGGTACCGGTCAAGTGGGGCCATGCTCGGATACTGCGCTTTGGCGTCCTGTGCTAGCGCTTGCCACGCCGTGATCAGCACGACAACCAGCACCAAGCTTCCTGGTGTGATCGTCCTGACTACCCTTCGGTTCATTGATTTTCCCCTTCGATACGGACTTAAATACGCCTTCAACCAAGGATGCGAAAATCACAGCTGACCGTTGTTACCCTCATCATACATACCGGTAGGTATGCTGGGGAGGGAGCAAACGAAACATGGACATTCGAGCGAATCCACCATCGGTTGATCGCGCAAAGCCGGTGTGCTTGCACTAAGGTATTTACGAAGCATGTTACAACCCTCACGAAAGCGGCGGACTAGTCTCGGCTTGCCGCTCGCGCCCGGCCGCGTGCCGGGCGTAACGACTCGAGCTGGCCGCTCATCCTTCTTTGGCCCGATTCCATCATTCGAGGATCCTGCGAATTCTTTCCTAAAACGACGTACCCCTCCCACGCCGCCATCAGGAACGTAGCTGTTTCATTCGCGTCTATATCACTCCGCACTACCCTTCGTTTTTGTCCTTCGCGCAGTGCCTCCGCCATGGCCTCGTGCCAGTCCTTATAAACTCTTGCCGTCCTTCTGCGGAATCCCTCATCAAGACCTGACATCTCTTGAGACAAGTTAAGCAAGGGGCAGCTACGCTGAACGTCCTCTCTTTTCAGCGATTCAGACTGAATAATGCGGACCAGAACGTCGATCGGGTCCTTCGCGTTTCGTAAAGGCTGAACCCACTTCTGGTGAAGGTTACTCGCGATGATTTCGTCCACCACCGCATACCCCAGGGCTTCCTTGTTGTCGAAGTGGTAGTACAACGCGCCCTTGGTCACGCCAGCTCTGGCCAGAATGGCATCTAGGTCAGCGCTTCGAAATCCTGAGCGGTGTATCTCCTGGAAGGCGGCTCGCAACAAGCGCCCTCGCGTGCGCTCTGGATCGCGGGGTGCAGCCCCGCTGCGTCTCAGTCTGTTTCTACCTGCTAACATACCAACCAGTATGCATGTTACAACTGCAATTGTCGAGGCAAATGTTCTCCCTGCTTCCCGAATCGAGAACCCAGTTGTCAGCCGCCCACGTCGCGTATTTTCAGTAGGTTACAAGTTAACCAGTCCCCGTCACGGCGATGTTCATACGGAGTTTCAAATGAGCGAAAGGAAACCCGATAGCGTATTGAGGCGCGGCGTGGATTGGAGTGAGACTCTTAAGAGCGCCTAACAAAACCGCCATCGTCGACAGCAAGAGGAAACCGCCCTGACTAACTGAGGAAAGCTTCATTGCACTTCCCGTCACTCGTTGTCAGGCGGCGTTTGGCCTTTTCACGCCCTGAAGCACCGTCGCGGCCACGAAGCAGGCGCCGGCGCCTGCCAGAGTTGCGGAGGCCCAGGGTTGATCGTTCAAGTCGTGAACTGCGAGCAGGGAGTTGCGTTCATTGTGTTCTAAGTGCCAAGGTTGCAATGGAACCGGGCGCGTGCTCAAGTAAGCCGAAGGTCACTGAGCAGAATTGAGAGAACTGCTGAGCAGGTGCCAATCATCTCGGCCCTGTTTCCAGGAGAGCACTCGGGCATCCTGCCACCAGCGAGGTCCAAAGGCTTCGGTCGAGAGGTCCTGCTGCAAAGGATTTGGCTTCAGCAGTCGGCCGCGGGTGCTCAACGATTGGAGGCCCACTTCCCGGTGGCACATGACGCACGCCTTGACGACCGGATGGTATGTAGCCAGCGACACATAATGAGCCGGCGGACCTTCGTCGGGACCGCCACCACCAAAGAGGGCAAAGTCCCGTTCATCCATTCGAGCCGCTTTCAGCCCCCCCGATTGGTTGGCAAAAAGCAACGAACGACTGAGCCGGATCGCGTAGAAATCCTGCCCGCTTTTTGTGATCATCTGGTCTATACCCACGGCCGGTGCAGTGCTCACGGTAACCGACCGATATACCCGTATCTGCACACTTTCCGTGATGGGAGAGGCTGTGAGCCTACCTTGATTGTCGAACACAGTCATCTGACGGACCAGTGCGACCTGAGTCCCGGCCGGCAACTGCGGCAAGTCGGGGTTTGGAGCCTCGTCCTGAAGGGGGGAGAAGTGGGGACTCGGAACCATCGGTACGGGGGAATTCCACAGAGTCTTCAAGTAATCAAACGTCGCTTTGCGTCCCCCCGGAAGCCGCAGGAACACTAAGAAGCTGGAACGCCCGGAGAAAAAAGAATCATGTTGCTCGGCCACTGGCAGTGGGTTCCCTCGGCCTTCGAGCTCGACCCATGGCCCGTGCGGTTCAAACAAGTCAGGTGGAAGAAATGCGCGTTCTCTGTGCTCCGGATCGTACTCTTTGGCGAACTCCCCGGAAGCGACCGCTTGCGCGTAGTTGTCCGGAAGCGACCCGAGTTGCTCAGGCATCGGCGCCAATCGCCGCAAGATCTCCGTCAATCGGGCTTGCAGTTCTCGTTTTTCCTTTTCATAGCCCGGCGCCGTTTCAACGGACCAATCGAACACCGCCCACAAGTCCCGCTGCAGGAGAGCTCGCTTCACAGGGTCGCGAATCAGGTTCTCCGCGTGTGTCTGTAGGAATTCATCTAGAACGCGCAGCGCCTTATTGTGCGAAGGCTGCGCCAGCAGGTACGTCGTGTGGTACCAGAACGGCGGGTCCAGAGCGTCTGGAACCAGCTCGGTTCCTGGCAGATCCTCACGGACGAAGAATATAGCGTGAAGCCGGTTCCAAGTGTGGTTGGGGTTAGGGTCGTAAATGGCGACCGATCCTGCCGACCTTTCCGAAGGAGGTCGAGGATCTCCCACGCCGAGTGGTGCGGTGAGAACGGCGAGAAGCACGACTGCAACAAAAAACTGCAGATTGACCTCCCCAGAAGAGAATGGCACATCGACCAGAGTCCGGTAGTGTTTCAGCATGAAAGGGTCGTCCCGCTTCCCGCCTGCACTTCGTACCCGAGTGCGGTCTGATACGCGACGACTACTATGATTGAGCCGGCACCCGCAGCGACGCTTAGGCCCACAGGGCTGATAAATCGCCCTTTCCGCTTTCAACGGCGCAACTTGATGTGCGCAGGGGTCAGTTTATGGCGTGACCTTGAAGACGATTCCTGACCCGTGCGCCCCGCCCTCTATGGTCGTACCGTAGAGATTACCTTGGCTGTCGGCAACCAGATTACTGATCGAGTACAGGCCGTCGCTGCTGCCGTTGAGGACGTAGAGCGGTTTGTAGGTCCACGTAGTGCCTGAGTCCGTCAGTTCGTAGACCGTCCCGGCGTTATGCGTGCCATCGCAATGGGTCGAGGCATAAATCTTGCCGGATACGAGTAGAAGATTGCGCCAACTCCCCGAAATGCCCCAACCGGACAAACGGTAGAGAACGGTGAACTTCCAGCCACCATTTGCGTGCGTCAGCTCGAAGACCGTGCCGCCTCCGCTCGCACCACCGGCGCCGCCATCGGTGGCAGCACCGTATAGGTCGCCCTTACTGTCTAGGACCAAGCCAGCATACGGAACGCCTCCGTCGCTTTGCAGCTCGAATTCATGGAGAACGCTTTCCTTCCAGCCGGATGATGACGGTGTCATTTGGAAAACTGTGCCGTATCCGTAAGTGCCTCCGGCAGAAGTGGTGCCATAAAGATTGCCGGACGCATCAAACGTGACGCCAGCGACGGGACTTGCCCCGTCTTTGTCCTCCCCAAAGCTGTGCAACACTTCCTCCCTCCACGCGCCGCCTGTCACCTTGGGGACTGCCAGTTCGAAGACTGTTCCATCGTTGCTCGGGCCGCCCTTCGTTGTGGTGCCGTAGAGATTTCCGACCTTATCGATTGCTAAACCCGCTACGGGATTGGCACCGTCCGCTTTGCCCTTAAAGCTATACAGCACCGTCTCCGCGCCTTTACGCGTTACTTTGAACACGGCTCCGGCATCGGAAACCCCACCTAGGCGGGTGGTGCCGTAAAGGTTGCCGGCCTTGTCCATAACCAAGAGTCCTTCGGGACTTGCTCCGTCGCTCCCACCGGTGAATTCGTGCAGCACCGTCTCCTCGCCGCTTTCGTTCAAAGCGAACACCACTCCGTGTCGTGAACTTCCGCCCGAGCTCGCAGTCCCGTAAAGAGTTGTTCCTTCGATCAGGAAGCCAGCCAGGGGGTTAGCCCCGTCGCTTCCGCCCGTGAAGTTGTGGATAACGGTGAAGGTTTGGGCGCGGGCTAACGGTGCCGCGACGGCCCCCAGCAATAACGCCAGCACTAACACCCGTCTGGCCTTAGCGGTCATCGAGTCAGCTCTCATGATGTTGCACCTTGTCGTTACAGTATGGAGTTCGTACTCTTGGGCTTCCGAACGTAGACAATGCCAGCTTCGTACCGACTGTTGGGAGTGTTCCATGCTGAGTTTTCCATGCTTGCGAAGGGCTGTCAAGAACACAAAGGTTTCGGTCGCCTCCTAATTTCCCGAATTAGGACGCTATCAAGGTCTCCCCCTACGCAGGGCGCGGATGCCAATGCCGCCGGCTTCCGCCTCGCTGCCTACAGCGATCTACCGCGATTCAATAACTTACCTATTTTAAAAGTGGTTAGGCAGTTCGATGCCGATAGCTCCACCGATCTCTAACCTGGATAAACACTGGGCTTCAGCGATAGCGAAAGAGAAAGTGAGACACAACTGAGACACTACGCTCTATTCCGGAATGCGACGGTGTGAAAGAAAATTCCGTTCAGCCAGTGCCACTCGCGCCGCCGACCGGTTGGGATTGTCGAACCGGCCGGGCCGTACTTGTCAGGATTTCAGTTGCGCAAGCTGCTTCCTGGCGTCGGCCGCGTCGCTTGAATTGGGATTCATCTTCAACGCAGTCTCTAACTGCTGGCGGGCGAGCGTGGTTTCGCCGCTCTTGGCGTACGCCATTCCGAGGTGATAGTGAAGATGCGAATTGTCTGGGAATTCGCTGTCTCGGGCTAGCCTGAGTGCTTCCCGGAGCGAGTCGACTGCCGAGTGATAAGCGCCCTTCTGAAAGTAGATCCAGCCTAACGTGTCGGCAACGCCCGGAGACTCCGGCAGGCCGCGTCGAGCCGTTTGCGCCAAGGACAAGGCTACGTCCAGGTTCGCGCCAGACTGCAGCATGACGGAAGCCAGATCATTGGATGCCAGAGGGTTCTGAGGCTTGATGGCGAGTGCCTTCTGATATGCCTCGGTCGCATGATTCCAATCCCGACGGGATTGATACAGGTCGCCGAGCAGAATATAGAAACTGGGCTCGTTTGGACTGTTCACGATGGCGTGGCCGCAGGTGGCAATGGCCTGATCGGTTGCACCTTTAACGGCCTGAACCTGAGCAAGCTTGAGCTGCGCGCTGGAATTCTTTTTGTCGAGTTCGGTGGACTTCTCGAACGCGGCCTCGGCTCCGTTCAAATCGTTTTTGTTGATGAATAGAGTCGTACCGAGCAATTCATAAAATCCGCTGTTGTTTGGTTGCTTTGTGATCTGAACATTCGCGGTTGCAATTGCTTGGTCGAATCGGTTCCGGGCTACATAAGTCCCCATCAAGCCCCGCAGCGCGTCCTTTGAATTCGGATTGCTATCGAGCGCCGCCTGGTAAGCCCTGCCGGCTTCCTCGAATTGTTTTTCGGCAAACTTCAAGTTCCCCATCTGTACGTAGCCGAACGAACTCTGCGGAGCGATTTCGATCGCCTTTCGCACATCCACCTCGGCTACCGAAAACCGTTTACGATTGACATTCGCAAGAGCGCGCAGAGCGTAGCCTTCGGGAGATTCAGGTTGCAGTTTGATGATCTCCGTTGCTTCCTGATCCAGAGCCTCCATGTCCCCTCTGCCCATGGCTAGACCGGCCAAAGTCCGAACAGCGTCGAGCAAGTCCGGACGAAGCCGTACCGCGTCTCTCCACTCGCTTTCGGCTCTTTCGATGTTGCTCAGTTTCTCGTATCCAATCCCCAGGACATAATGAGCCTCGCCATAGCCCGGGTCGTTCTTGATCACAGTTTCCAAAGCCGCTATGGCATCGTTCGCATGGCCATTGCTGATTTGCGATTGGCTGCGATACACCAAAGCATCGTTGTCGTTCGGGTTGGCCTTGAGAACTTCAGCGTCAAGCCGGTTCGCTTCGACGAACTGACCTTTCTGCAACAGAAGCTGGATGAAGTCCTTCTTTACTTGCAGGTCCGCCGGATGCGCCTGATTCAGCGCACTATATTCGGCAAGCGCCTTGTCGAAGTTGCCGCTCACAAAGTAGACATTTGCCAGCATGCGATAAGCGGCGGAATTGGCAGGAAAATCGTGCTTTGCGAGGTTTGCAACGCCTTCGGCTTCGGCTCTCTTGCCTTCGGCCAAGTACAAGCGCGCCAGGGCTACTCGCGGCTCAGGGCTTTTCTGATCGACAGCAATGGCTTCCTGGAATTCACGCTCTGCGTCTTGGTTTCGGTTACGAGACTGGTAAAAACTCCCGAGTAATAACCGTGCTTGCGCCGCCGCCGGATTGAGCGCGATTACTTTCTGAAAGCTGGCTTCCGCCGCATCTGGTTGAGCGTCTCTTACTTGTAAAAGGGCTAAGCTTAGATAAAATTGCCAACGTCCCGAGTCAAGAGCGATGCTCTTTCGCATCTCTTCGATGGCTCC
>DATNKA010000523.1:0-2095 GCA_035603655.1 Candidatus Acidiferrales bacterium
CGACGCAACCACCGTGCTTTCGCGTGCGTTGACTGAGATTGGAATTTATCCGGCGGTCGATCCGCTGGCTTCCACATCGCGCATTCTCGATCCGCGCATCGTGGGGCAGGAGCACTACGACGTCGCGCAGATGGTGAAGAAAACACTGCAGACTTACAAGGATCTGCAGGACATCATCGCGATTCTCGGCATCGACGAACTCAGCGAAGATCAAAAGCTCGCTGTGGCGCGGGCGCGAAAAATTCAGCGCTTCCTGTCGCAACCGTTCCACGTGGCTGAGCAATTCACCGGCGCAGCGGGACGTTATGTAAAGATTGCCGACACAGTGAAAGGCTTCAAGGCGATTGTCGAAGGCAAGTATGACGACATTCCCGAGCAGGCTTTTTACATGAAGGGGCCGATTGAAGAAGTGCTGGAAGCTGCGGAGAAAATGAAGACGGCAGCGTAGAACCGCCGCTGGGCTAACGAAACGACCGGACTAATGCCAGATACTTTCCAACTCGAGATCGTCACGCCGGAAAAGAAAGTGGTGGACACGGCGGCGACGGAAGTGCAAATCCCGGGCAAGAACGGCTATCTGGGCGTCCTGCCTGGGCATGCGCCGCTTATCACCGAATTGGCGGTCGGTGAGATTACATACCGCGCCGGCGCGGAAGAGCATAAACTCGCCGTGGCCTGGGGCTTCGCGGAGGTGTTACCGGATAGAGTCACGATACTGGCCGAAACCGCGGAGCGTCCTTCCGAGATTGATGTGGAACGAGCGCGCAAAGCCAAAGACCGTGCCGAGCAGCGCCTTACCAGCGGGGATCCCAACGTAGACGTCGAACGGACGTTGGCTGCGTTGCACAAGGCCGAGACGCGGTTGGATGTGGCTGGAAAGAATCCGTAACACTCTGATAGCATGCGCCTGTCGCGGAGAATGCAATGCGACTTTCTTCAGTTGTCTTCCTCGTGCTTTCGCTGCGCTTCGGCCTCGCGGTGTGCGGCGGTGCTCAACAAAGGAAAGCTGCCGCGCCCTCTGCCCCGCAGGTTTCTCCCGAAGTGCATTCCGATGGCAGTGTAAGTTTCCGCCTTCGCGCGCCAAACGCCAAAGAAGTGTATCTTGCGCGTGAGGGCGCGGAGCAGCAGGCGATGCAGAAAGACAGTGAGGGCGTCTGGAGCCTGACCACTACGCCACTCGCGCCTGACTACTACGGATATTCATTTGTTGCCGATGGTGTGCGTCTGATCGACCCCTCAAATCCTTTGCTCACGCCGAATCTTCTGGCGACGGAGAATGCGGTTCATGTCCCCGGGCCATTGTCACTGCCTTGGGAACTGAACGATGTTCCCCACGGCGAGATTCATCATCATTTCTACAAGTCCAGCGTGGCTGAGGATGAGCGTGATTACTACGTTTACACGCCCTCTGGCTACGCGGGGTCGGGCCAGCGAACTTATCCCGTCCTGTATCTTCTGCATGGTTATAGCGACGATGCCAGCGGATGGACCGCCGTCGGTCGTGCCCACGTGATTCTCGACAATCTGATTGCCCAAGGTAAAGCCAAGCCAATGATTGTGGTCATGCCATTGGGTTATGGCACCATGGACTTTTTGCGGTTGGCGTGGGACGCCTGGAATCACACGGAGTTGCGTGACGTGAACTTTAAGAAGTTTAGCGATGCGCTGCTCACCGAAGTGATGCCGCGGGTCGAAGGCGAATATCGAGTCACAAAAGATCGTAATGCGCGCGCCATTGCGGGATTATCGATGGGCGGCTCGGAGTCCCTGCTCACCGGCCTGAACCACCTCGACAAGTTTTCCTGGATCGGAGCTTTTAGCTCGGGCGGTATCCCTGAAGATTTTGAGAAGGACTTTCCTTCTCTCGATGCAAAAGCAAACCAGCAACTTCATGTGCTCTGGATCGCCTGCGGCACGGAGGACCATCTGATCACCGTCAACCGCAATCTGCGGGGGTGGTTGAAGACCAAGAGTGTGAACCACGCCGATATCGAGACGCCCGGGATGCACACCTGGATGGTATGGCGTCGGAATCTCGCGGAATTTGCGCAGTTGCTATTTCACTAAGATGAGTATGGCAGCCCGCGGAGCAGCC
>DATNKA010000524.1:0-12551 GCA_035603655.1 Candidatus Acidiferrales bacterium
CTGCGCGGCGGCACACTCCCGCGAGGTCACCCGTCTTCGAATGGCAGACCGTAACTGTAGCGTTGGCGTTCAGCAGCAGCATGGCAGCGGGCTTTCCGACAATGTCACTGCGGCCGACGACCACGGCTTCCTGACCGGCGATGGGGATGTTGCCACGCTTCAGAATTTCGATAATTCCAGCCGGCGTACAGGGAACCAGCCCGTCGCGCTGCGTTGAGAGGAAGCCAACGTTGACAGGATGGAAGCCGTCAACGTCTTTAGCGGGGTCGACGGCCATCAACACCTTTTTTGCGTCCACATGCGCTGGCAGTGGCAACTGCACCAGAATGCCGTCAATTTCGTCGCGGTGGTTGAGGGCATGAACCAGAGCGAGCAATGCAGCAGTCGTCGTAGTTTCGGGCGGCGTGTGCTGCTCGCTGTACACGCCGATTTCCTCGGAGGCTTTGACCTTACCGCGAACGTAGATCTCCGACGCCGGGTTGTGACCGACGAGGACAACTGCCAGGCCAGGACGAACTCCGGCGGAGGCCATGGCCCTCACTTCCGCAGCCACTTCGGTGCGGATGTCGTTCGCGATTCTGGTGCCGTCGAGAATTCGGGCGGACATTCGGACTCCGGGCCTAGGCATTCGGCTTCAGCTAGAAAATCTTACACCGCCGAGGTCGCCGGCGAGTCAAGGTCCGACCCGAGAAAAAGGAAGAAGCCGAGTTCCCGCTCAGATCGGCGTCTCCGTGATGAACCAATTTTGAGTACAATGCCGTCATGATAGCCAAAGAATTGTTGGAGATTCTGGTCTGCCCCGCATGCAAGCAGGCGCTCGATTACCGGCAGAATCCGGAGAGCTTGAAGTGCACGCAGTGCCACCGGGTGTACGCAGTGAAGGACGACATTCCCATCATGCTGGTCGAGGAGGCCACAATAGAAAGCGCCTGATTCCGATCGCTGACGTGGTTCGGCACGGTCCGCGCCAGGCTCCTCTCCTCTTCCTTTGCTCCTCTCCTCTTCCTTGTGCTCCTCTCCTTATTCCATTCCTTTGCGCTTAGATTTTTACCCCGGTTTGACATCTTTGACATCCTCCGCGTGTATTTTCCTCTTTGGTGTATACCCTCGACGGCTTGATTTCCAGCGGCTGGAGTGTCGACCTGAGGTGCGCATTCCCGCCCGAAATGACACTCCGTGTCAGTTTTGAGACTCGGAAACTACCACGGAGGCCTTACGAGGGTGGGGGAGTTTCTGTTAAGTTTCTTGCAACTTCCCATAGACAGAGGGGTTTATCAATCTAAAGCGGCCGGCTGTGCGTATATGAAATTAGACGGCCGCCGCGGCAGCATAATTGCATGCAACTTCAGTGGCTGCCGATGAGTCTAATAGAGCAATTGTGGTAGGCAGGTCGGAGTCGGAGGTGATGACGGCCATGTTTGAAAGCTTAATGAACGACAGAATCAACAACGATAAAGACCGATTCACGGCGACCGAGTTGGCAGCCTTACGCAGCGATTTGCTGCAGGGGGGCATGATCGACTCTTACGAGGCCGCCGAATTGTTGCAGGTTTTCCTGATGGGCCGTGGCTACGGAGTTTCGCCCAAAGCGGCCCTGGATGCAGCTGGCCGTGTGGAAATGGCAGGGTGCGCTCTGCCTGTACTGCAACATGAACTCGAGAACCTCGCGCTGGTAATGTAATGCATTGCCCCGCGGCTTGGTGACCCGCGGAGCAAAGGCCGAGAAGGATTTCGATATTCTGGAGCGGCCGGTTGAACCAAGATCGACCGAACCAGTTCCACGCTAAGAGAGCCGGGCCAACCAGCCCGGCTTTGTGGTTCCTACAGGCAAAAACTTCCTGGGCCTTGGGAGAGCTCCCCACATTCGGCATTGCCGGGGGTGGTTCGAGATGGCAGGCCTTATCGGGCCGGCTCGGATAATACCTCCGACCGCATTGCGCCCGCGAGTGGGTAGATGATATCTACTCGTAGCGCAGGCTTTCGACAGGATCAAGTTGCGCGGCTCGTGCCGCCGGCACCGTGCCGAAAATCACTCCTACCACAGAGGAAACCACAATTGCGATAATCCCCGACAAGCCGTTGATTGGAATGCGGTACTCCGTGAGGAAGCGTACGGAGTAGGGGATGGCGTAGCCGATCACAATTCCGGCGAACCCCCCGATAAGCGAGATGAGAATAGCCTCGGCCAGAAACTGAAAGCGGATTTCTCGGTTGGTGGCGCCGATGGCTTTGCGGATGCCGATCTCGCGGATGCGCGAGGTGACGGTAGCCAGCATGATATTCATGATGCCGATGCCGCTGACCACCAGGGTAACCATAGAAATCAGAAGCAGAACCCAAGTCAAGCCCGTGGCAATGCGATCTGCCATGGAAAGCAGGGCAGTAAGATTGGCGACGTCGTAAACCGACTCAGAGCGGTGCCGCGACTGCAGGACGCGTTTGATCTGTGCCGTGGCCGAAATCACCATGGAGGGATCCTCCATCGAGAAATACAGAAGTTTAACGCTCGGAATCTCCATAAAATACCGGCTGACGGAATAGGGAATCAGCATCGTGTTATCCACGATCTCCGACTGCCCGAACGTTTCCACGCGCTCCTTGAAGGTTCCGATGATGGTGAAGGGCAGTCCAGTGAGTTTGATCACTTTGCCCACGGCAGCTTGCGATGAGCCATACACTTCCAAGGCCATCTTCTCGGTGATCACGCCCACTTTGTTGTGGGCCTGAGAATCCTCCTGATCGAAAAATCTACCCGCAGGGATAACCAGGTTCCGGACCCGCAAATACTCAGGACTCACGCCCAGAATGGTGACGTCTTTCTCCCTGCCGTTGCCGACGGGAACGCGGTCAGAAAGTTGAGTTACCGGGGAAGAGGCGACGATGCCCGGAACTACCTCCTGAACCGCTTGCAGGTCGTCATTGGTGAGCGGGTCCGGATTGGAATTGCTGATGTGCGGAGCGCCGCCGAGGTATTCCGCCCAAATCTCGTTGGTGCCGATGGCCTGTATTTGATTGAGAACAAATTGCCGGCCGGTCATGCCAATGGTGACCACGAGGATAAGAGAAGCCGTGCCGATTACCATTCCCAAGGCGGTCAGGATGAAGCGGACCTTATTGCTGCAGAATGTGTCGTAGGCGAATGCGATGATCTCCCCAAAGGCCATCTTGGGCTTTAGGCGATCCGGCATGAGGGCAGCGGCCATGCTATTTAGATGCTACGTAGCCAGAAAGAAAGCCGCAAGTTGCGGGCTGAGTCCAGTCAAGTCAAGGCATCCAAATAAAGGAAGGAAAGAGCAACAAAAACAGGCCGCAGAAGTTCTGTTGTGGCAAAGTATGGCTCGTCTCCGGAAAAACGGGACCGATTGGAGCGAATGGCGTTTCCTCAACCAGAATCTGAAATTGATATCGATACATCGGCAATAGCAGGGAACGTAAGGAGTTCGCTCTTCTGGATGGTAGTGGTCGCTCTGGCGCTTCGGCTCGCGGTGATGACCTTCTTGTATCCGGAGCGGACAGATCCGGCTCGCGACCATTGGCGCTGCGGAGGAGAAGCAGGTAGGATTGCGCGATCGATCGCGCAAGGCGAAGGCTTCAGTAATCCCTACTTTGGCAAGACCGGGCCGACCGCCTGGCTAGCGCCGGTGTTTCCCTATCTACTGGCGGCAATTTTCAAAGGATTTGGCGTCTACAGTAAGGCCTCGGCAATCGCGGCCCTGGCCCTGGATTGCTTGTTCTCGGCTCTGACTTCGATACCGGTCTACTTCATCGCCAGGAAAAATTTTGGCGCGGCAGCGGCCCAATGGGCAGGATGGGTTTGGGGGCTGTTTCCCTACGCAATTTTTTTCTCGGCAGATTTCATCTGGGCTACAACGCTGACGACTTTACTGATGAGCTTGGTTTTCCTGGCGGCTCTTCACCTCGAAAGTTCCTCTTCCCTCTGGCATTGGGCAGGTTTTGGCGCGCTCAGCGGTCTGGGAGCGTTGACCGATCCTGTGGTAATGTCCGTGGCCCCATTTCTTGGGCTGTGGGCTTGCTATCGCCTTTACCAGAATGGGCGGCGATGGCTGGCTCCTGGTCTGGCAGCAGTATTTGCGGTTGGGCTGACGGTCGCGCCCTGGTTTATTCGAAACTACGAAACTTTTCACCAAGTGATTCCCTTCCGAAGTTGCCTGGGCCTGGAAGTTTACTTTGGCAACAATCACGATTCCTGGCACTGGGGACCGCCAGGCTACCACCCTTCAGACAATGAAAACGAATGGCGGGAGTATCAACAACTCGGCGAGATTGCCTACACCCAAGAGAAGTTTCACGAAGCGCTGGCATTCATTAATTCGCATCGCTGGTTGTATGCTCAGCAGACGTTGCGGCGTGGTGTATACCTCTGGACCGGTTTCTGGAGTCTCAGCCCGCGTTATCTGCAAGAGGAGCCGGCTGATCCGCTCAATATGGTGTTCTGCACCGGCCTCACGATACTGACTTTGATTGGACTTCGCCGCGCGTGGCTGATGAACCCCACGGTGGCTATGCCTTACATGGTGGTATTTCTTTTGTTCCCTGTAATTTATTATTTGACGCACCCGGAAGATTATTATCGGCGGCCCATCGATCCACAGTACGCAGTGCTGGCGGCCCACGCAGTCGCATCATGGGTTGCGGAATGGAAGCAAGAGCTGTCGCTCCTCCCGTCGAAGGTGGCGGTCTGGCAATAGGCGAGTGAAAATTCTTTCTCACAAGCAGAAGATCTCGGACTATCTTTGGCTGCTGCTGCTGACGGCGGGCGCGCTGCTGCTGCAGGGATACCATCCCTTTGTCGAAGATTCGGAAATCTACCTGCCGGGCGTGGAGAAGATCCTGCATCCCGAGCTATTTCCGGTCGGGCGCGAATTTTTCCTGTCGCACGCCAGTCTGACCTTCTTCCCCAATGTTATTGCCTTCTCTCTGCGCGTAACCCATCTGCCCATGGAAGTCGGATTGTTTTTGTGGCAGGTGGTCTCTATTTTCCTGCTGCTTCTCGCATGTTGGGAATTGTCCCGCCTCTTTTTTTCGAGTGCGAGAGCGCAGTGGGGAGCGGTCTGCCTGGTGGCTGCCCTGTTGACGATTCCAGTGTCGGGGACCGCGCTCTACATCATGGACCAGTATTTGAACCCGCGGAATGTGGCGGCGTTCGCGGGAATATTCACCCTGGCGCGAACTCTGGAAAAAAAGTATGTACAGGCGTTTCTGTGGCTGGTATTTGCCGCCTGCATGCATCCGCTCATGTGGGTGTTTCCATTTTCGTTCTGTCTCTTGTTCGTGGTGATGGACAGATTTGAAGGTCGTTGGAGGGCCCTCGGCGCCACCCGACTCGCGGCTTTGCTCTTGTTGCCAATCCCTCTAGCGCTGGCGCCTTCATCCGCCTATCACGAAGCGGCGAAAGGTCATCCCTATCATTACATTCAAAATTGGGCGTGGTATGAGTTGCTGGGAATTGTGGCGCCCCTGGTGCTGTTCTGGTGGTTTGGCAGGATAGCGCGACGTAGGGAATGGCGCATGGTCGAGCGCGTAAGCCGGGCATGCACGATCTACGGCTTGATTTACCTGGTGGGCGCTGTGCTGGTCGACCTCCCCGCGCGCTTTGAAGCTCTGGCGCGTCTGCAACCTCTTCGGAGCCTGCATTTCCTTTACATCGTCATGTTCGTCATGATGGGCGGATTTTTGGGCGAATATGTGCTCCAAAACCGGGGGTGGCGCTGGCTGCTGTTATTCCTGCCTTTGAGTGTGGGAATGTTCACGGCGCAGCGGGGGCTGTTTCCCGCAAGCGCGCATCTGGAATGGCCCGGTGTCGCGCCCAAAAACCCCTGGGCACAAGCGTTTGTTTGGATTCGACAAAACACGCCGGTGTCCGCGGTCTTTGCTTTGGATCCCTATTACATGAACCTAGCCGGTGAGGATGAAATTGGGTTTCGGTGCTTAGCCGAGCGAAGCCGCCTGGCCGACGGAGTGAAAGACAATGGAGTGGTCAGCATGTTTCCTCCGTTGGCCGAAGAATGGTGGTCGCAGGTGGAGGCGCAGACTCCGTGGAAGAATTTCCGGTCGGTAGACTTCTCGCGGCTCAAAGAAAAGTACGGCGTGAGCTGGGTGGTGGTCGAAGCGCCGCCAGTGTCCGGACTCGATTGCGTCTATCGGAACGGTTCCGTGCGCGTTTGCCGTCTTCCCGAAGCCTACGGAGATTGAAAATCCAGAGAGAGAAAACAATGAAGATCAAAGATGAAGATCAAAGATGATAAAGATCAAAGATTGAAAGATAAAAAGAAGTAACCAGCGCAAGTCATCTGCTGGCGACCGGAGCGGCAAGAGTACCCCACCGCGCACACCATCAGCTACAATATTTACAATATTATAATTAGGAGAGCTTTTCTCAAATGTCGACTGCGCCAGCAGTGCGGGATTTTGTTCAGGGCATCGACCGGCCGTTTTCTTATGAGAAGTGGAACCCGTTGCTGCCCGTCTTAGCGGGGCAATACCGTCTCAACCAGCCCTGCCCGCACGTTCTGATAAAGGATTTTCTTGAGCCCGCGACCGCGTTGGCGATGGCCGCGCAATTCCCCCGCGCCGCCAGCGAAGCCTGGACCCAATACAAACACGCTAACGAGAACAAGCTGGGAATGGCGAAGCGGCAGCTTTTTCCGCCAGCGATCGCGGCCGTCACCGACGAACTGAACTCGCCCGAGTTTGTGGCATGGATTTCAGAATTGACTGGAATTCCGCACCTGATGGCGGACCCAATGTTAGAGGGTGGCGGATTGCACCAGTCTGGGCCGGGTGGTTATTTAAATGTGCATACGGATTTCTCCATGCACCACTTCCATACAAACTGGCGCCGGCGCGTGAATCTGATTCTGTACCTGAATCCGGAATGGCCAGAACAGTGGGGCGGAGCGCTCGAATTATGGGAACAGAAGATGGCTCGCTGCGCGGCGAAGTATCCTCCGCTATTGAACCACGCGCTGATTTTTACAACCGACGAGCGATCACTGCACGGATTTCCTGATCCGCTCACCTGCCCGCACGGCCAGTCACGCAAGAGCCTGGCTTTGTACTATTACACGGTCGAGTCAGACCAGAAAATTACCGGTCATTCGACCGATTACTTCGCGCGACCGCAGGACGGCTGGGGAAAATCGGCGATGATATGGCTCGACAAGAAGGCTGTGGATCTTTACTCGCGGGCCAAAGCACGCTTCGGATTTTCCGACGAGTTGGCCAGCAGGGTATTGGGATTTTTGTCGCGGAAAAAATAGTTCGCAAACCTGGTGCTTTCGCCTCGAACGAAGCTGCGACAACTCGCCAACTCTAAGCACTGCGCGCGGTTCTACGGGCGTAGTACGTGGGGTAGCTGGCTTCGAGCTTGCGACCCCGGTCGCTGAAGCGGGGCAGGTGAATCAATCCCACCTTCTGCAGCGCGAATTGCAGAGTTGTAGCCAGCACGCCAAAGCCATATCTCACGCTACGACGGAAGTTAATGGACGACGCTTCCTTGAAGTACTTGGTGGGGCAAGAGACTTCGCCAATGCGAAAGCCGAAATGCACGCACTGCGCGAGCATCTGATTGTCAAAGACAAAATCGTCGGAGTTTTCCAGCAGCGGCAGATCGGTGAGCACCTTACGGCTGAAGGCGCGATATCCAGTGTGGTATTCCGAAAGCTTAACCCGCAGAAAAAGATTTTCGAACGCCGTTAGCAGCCGGTTGGAAACATATTTATAAACCGGCATGCCGCCGAGTAGCGCCGTGCCGCCGATGATGCGCGAGCCCAATACTACATCGTAAACCCCGTAGGCTACCATGCTGGCCATGGCCGTGACTAAGTGCGGCGTGTATTGGTAATCGGGATGAAGCATGATGACTACGTCGGCGCCCGCGGCCAAGGCTTCGCGGTAGCAGGTCTGCTGGTTGCGGCCGTAACCGTAGTTACGGTGATGCTGGAAAACCTGAAGTCCGAGCCGGCGTGCCAGTTCGACGGTGCGGTCGGAGCTTTGGTCGTCCACGAGAATGCGGATATCGACCAGATGCGGTAGTTCGCCTACTGTCGCCTCGAGAGTTTTTTCAGCGTTGTAAGCGGGCATTACGACCGCGATATGTTTGCCGTTGATCATGGGGGGGTAACGTTTCATGATACCTGAAACCGGCAGCGTGAGTTCAATTTTGAGAGATGTTGCCGGCCGCGCTGGGGGCGGCTTGCTCGTATCCCCATGCTGTGAAAAACTAGATGTTCGGGATTCAGGTTCTGGCGTTAGCTCCGTTTGAGGATTACTGGTTAGATGGCGGCACGGAAAACACTTTTCGAGAAGATATGGGACGCTCATTTGGTGGCGGAACCCAGCGGTAGATCTCCCATTATTTACATCGATCTTCACCTGGTCCATGAAGTCACGTCGCCCCAAGCCTTCGATGGTTTGCGAGCTGCGGGGAGAAAAGTGCGGCAGCCCTTGCGGACCGTGGCCACGGTTGACCACAACGTTCCCACCGAGCCGCGCGGTACTCCGATTACGGATCTTGTTGCGGCGAAGCAGATTGCAGCCCTACAGGTCAACTGCAGGGAATTTGGCGTGCGGCTTTTCGATATGGACTCGCCGGAGCAGGGAATCGTACACGTGATTGGGCCGGAACTGGGGCTGACCCAGCCGGGGATGACAATCGTCTGCGGCGACAGCCACACCAGCACGCACGGTGCGTTCGGAGCGCTGGCGTTTGGCATTGGAACGTCAGAAGTAGAACATGTTCTGGCGACGCAGTGCCTGGCTCAGCAGACGCCCAAGACCATGAAGATTGACGTCCACGGGCGTTTGCCGGACGGCGTGACCGCGAAAGATCTGGCTCTCGGAATCATCGGACAGATCGGCACTGACGGCGCCAGCGGCCATGTGATTGAATATGCCGGCGAAGCGGTGCGCGCACTGTCGATGGAAAGCCGGATGACGCTATGTAACATGAGCATCGAAGGTGGCGCACGCGCGGGAATGGTAGCGCCCGACGAGACTACGTTTGCTTATGTGCAGGGGAAGCGTTTCGCTCCGCAGGATGGCGATTGGGAAAGAGCAGTGGATCGCTGGCGCACTCTGTATTCCGATGACGGGGCGGCATTTGACAAAACGGTGGAAATTGATGCGGCAAAGCTTTCTCCATTCGTGACCTGGGGAACGAATCCCGCGATGGTGGCCCCGGTTACGGGCCGGGTGCCCGAGGCGAGCAGCTTGAAAGAATCCGATCGCCGCGCAACCGAACTGGCGCTTCATTACATGGGCCTGGAGCCCGGGAGGCGGATTGAAGACATCGGCGTCGACCGGGTATTTATCGGGTCATGCACGAATTCGCGCCTCGAGGATTTGCGGGCGGCCGCGCGGGTGGCGAAAGGACATCATGTGAGCACGAAGGTGCGTGCCATGGTGGTGCCGGGTTCGCAGACCGTGAAGCGTGCCGCGGAGCAGGAAGGTTTGCACAGGATTTTTCTGGATGCGGGCTTCGAATGGCGCGAGTCGGGATGCTCGATGTGTCTGGGGATGAATCCCGACATTTTGCAGCCCGGCGAGCGCTGCGCTTCAACCAGCAACCGGAATTTTGAAGGACGGCAGGGACGCGGTGGGAGAACGCACTTGGTAAGTCCGATGATGGCGGCGGCCGCCGCGATTGAGGGACATTTCACGGATATTCGGGATTGGAAGTTTCGCTGATGTCAGACGGGGTTGATGGTCGACTGCGGCGGCGGGTACCGCGCGGGGCTAAGGCCCAAGTTACGAGGGCTTCGCCTATGGCAGCGCTGGAAGCGCTGCTTCATCCAAGAACCATGCTGCGCCCCGACCGCTACAGTCCAGATCAACATCTTCCGGCCGATGCGGAGAGAAAACAATGAAACCTTTTCGTAGTCATCGCGGCCGTGTGGCCCCCCTTGACCGCGTGAACGTCGACACCGATCAGATCATTCCCAAACAGTTTCTCAAGCGGATCGAGCGCACTGGCTTTGGGCAGTTTTTGTTTTACGACTGGCGGTTTGTGGCAGAAGGGGAGAAGAACTCTGATTTTGTTCTGAACGAGCCGCGTTACGCGGGCGCGAGCATACTGGTGGCAGGGAGGAATTTTGGTTGCGGCTCTTCGCGTGAACACGCAGTGTGGGCGCTTGCCGATTTCGGTTTCCGCGCTGTTATCTCTTCGTCGTTCGCGGACATATTCGCTAATAACAGCACGAAGAACGGCTTCCTCACGGTGTGCCTGAAGGAGAATGAGGCCGATGAACTGATGCGGCGGGCCCGCGATATCAGAGACTACCAGTTGACAATTGACCTCGAGCAATGCGAGGTGCGGGACCAGGAGGGCTTCGCAGTTAAATTCCCCATCGACGAATTCGTGCGTCATTGCCTGCTCAATGGGCTGGATGATATCGGCCTCACCCTGCAGCACGAATCTGAAATCAGCGCCTACGAAGTCCTCCATCCTGCTCGCTCCGCACCGCAAACGGCGCGATAGTAACGAAGGGTCAAAGCGAGTAAAGATTTGTAAAACCTTCGCCCTGCGCTTGACCTGCCGCGACGTCGCAGTTGATGCTTGCTTCGTGGGGTTCTACTATTAAGGCTGCGTTCCGGTTCCTACCTGAGCCTCTCCAGCGGGAGGATCTCGGCGCGAGAAGGTCTGCTGCCCATTTTGCGGGCAGAGGTTTCGCAACCGAGTCCAAAATGAATACGTCTAATAAATGGCAATTTAATCGCCGGTCTTGTGGAGTGGCGCCCCCAACGGAAACCGTGAACATAACTCCTTCAAATTGTGCCCAAGTACCATCCCTGATTCGCTTCCCTTTCAACCTTCGAATGGTTGCTGCCGTTGCACTGGCCGTGTGCGCATCGTTGTCTGGTTGCAGCAGCGACGCAAAGCAGCAAAAAGCGCAAGCTGCTGGCCCGCGTGCCGCATCGGTTGCCGTGGCCAAGGTGCAACAGCAAGATCTTCCTGTGTATCTGGTTGGGTTGGGATCGGTGACTGCGTTCTACACGGCGAACATCAAGAGCCGCGTCGACGGCCAGATCATGCGCGTCAACTTTCAGGAAGGGCAGACTGTAAAGCAAGGCGATTTATTAATCCTCATTGATCCGCGCCCCTTCCAGGTACAACTGGAACAGATGCAGGCGCAGCTGTTCAAGGACGAGGCCACTCTGCGCGATGCGAGATTGAACCTTGAGCGCTTTACGACTCTGATTCCCTCTGGCAGTATTGCGCAGCAGCAAGTGGACACGCAAAAATCCCTAGTGGACCAGCTCGATGGCCAGGTGCGCACCGACCAGGCTCAGATCGATAACGCTAAGCTGCAGCTGGTTTATTGCAACATCACGGCGCCGTTCACCGGCCGGGTTGGGTTGCGGCAGGTGGATCCGGGAAATATCGTGCACGCGGCCGACACCAATCCCATGCTGATCCTGACCCAGTTGCAGCCGATTGCGGTGATCTTCACTTTGCCCGAGGATCAGTTGCCGACGGTGTCGCAGCACATGAGGAACTCGACGCTGCTGGTGCAGGCCTACAGCCGCGACAACCAGACCAAGCTGGCGACGGGCAAACTGCAGACCATCGACAACCAGATCGATCAGACCACCGGAACCGCCAAGCTGAAAGCCGTCTTCGATAACAAGGACAACCAGCTTTGGCCCAACCAGTTCGTGAACGCAAACCTGTTGCTGGAGACGCGGAAAAACAGTACGGTGCTGCCCACCGCTGCCATCCTGCGGGGCCCGCAGGGAACGTTTGTTTATCTGGTCAAGCCCGATAAGACGGTCGAAGCGCACACCGTGACCATCGCGCTGACCCAAGGCAACACCACGGCCGTTGCCAGCGGCCTTCACCCCGGAGACACCGTGGTAACCGACGGACAAGACAAACTGCAAACCGGCACCACGGTCGAGCCGCGCAGCGGCGGCCCGAGCAGCAACGCCGGCGGCGGCGCGCCGGCATCAGGAACTCCGGCTTCATGAGTCCTTCACGATTATTCATTCTCCGGCCGGTGGCGACCACGCTATTGATGGTGGGCGTGCTGCTGGTGGGGTGGGTCGCCTTTCTGCAACTGCCGGTTTCCGCCCTGCCGGAAGTCGATTATCCAACCATTCAGGTCGTAACGTTTTACCCGGGGGCAGATCCCGACGTGATGGCATCGTCGGTGACTTCGCCGCTGGAGCGGCAGTTCGGACAAGTTCCCGGACTGAGCCAGATGACCTCGACGAGTTCGTTTGGCAGTTCAGTGATCACGCTGCAGTTTGCCCTCGATCAGAACATTGACGTCGAGGAACAGCAGGTGCAGGCCGCGGTGAACGCGGCCGCTACCTTTCTGCCGGCGGATTTGCCGAATCCTCCGATTTACAACAAAGTAAATCCGGCTGACTCCCCGATTCTCACCCTGGCCATGAGTTCGGACTCGCTGGCGTTGTCTAAGGTTGAGGATCTGGCCGACACGGCCCTGGCGCAGAAGATTTCGCAGTTGCCCGGGGTGGGGCTGGTTTCAATCAGCGGCGGACAGAAGCCCGCGGTGCGAGTGCAGGTG
>DATNKA010000525.1:0-7719 GCA_035603655.1 Candidatus Acidiferrales bacterium
ATGGCCTTGACCAGATCGCCAGTCATCTGTGTGAAAGCCAGGAGTCCCGGCATATCGAGCTTGGTTAGAGGTCCGATGATTTCGTGCACGTCTCCGCCAGAACAGAAGTTGTCTCCCGCACCGGCCAGCACGATGGCGTTCACGTCGTCCGCGCTTGCCATGGACCGAAACAGATCGCGCAACTCAGCGTAGGAGTCGAACGTCAGCGGATTCTTGCGCTCGGGACGATCCAACGTAATTGTCGCCACCTTCCCAATGGTTTCATATTTGAAATGACGCGAATGGTAGCGAGCAAGCGTGCGGCGATTTCCTGGCAACTGGTGTGGCTCCCCCGGAAGATGAAGCATCACGTTCTCCTATTTCGCATAACGGGACGTAGGTGTGGTTAACGCCGCAAGATGCTGTTCAGCAAGTCCCGGGTCTTTGCAGCTACTTCAAACTGCTGCTCAAATCGCTTGATCTATCTGTAGCTCACATGAGCTCGCCTCCGGCCACGGCAATCGCCTGGCCGTTGATCGCTTCACTACCCGGCAGGCAGAGCCAGGCAACCGCATTGGCTGCTTCTTCCGGCTGCACCAGGCGCTTTTGAGGATTGCGCGAAACTAATTCCGCGCGCACTGCCTCCGCGGTACGCCCGGTCTTGGCCACGATCTTGTCGACGCTCTCGCGCACCATGTCCGTGTCTGTGTATCCGGGACAAACTGCATTGACAGTTATCCCTTTAGTGGCGACTTCGATAGCCAACGCACGCGTCAATCCGACAACCGCATGCTTTGCCGCGCAATATGCGGAGACATAGCCATACCCCGTGAGGCCTGCCGTGCTGGCGACGTTGACGACCCGGCCCCATCCCGCCTCCAGCATTCCAGGAAGTGCCGATTGTGTGCAATGAAAGGCCCCATCGAGATTCACCGTCAGCATCCGCCTCCAGAGCTCCGCATCCGTCTTCAAGAATGGCGCGGAACTGGCATGCCCTGCGTTGTTGACCAAAATGTCGATACGGCCGAAACGCTCTCGAGCATTTTCAAAAGCACGACTGACCGCATCCGACTCGCAGACGTCGGCCACAACAGAATCGAGTTCACAATCCTGCGTGAGCTCTCGTGCCATGTCAACCAGCGTTTTTTCGTTGCGCCCCAGCACGGTAACACGCGCGCCATGGCTTAACAGAGTACGCGTGATCGCAGAGCCAATGCCGCGCGATCCGCCCGTGACCAACGCGTGCTTTCCTGCCAGCAGACTGGACATCTGCCCGGCGCTCGCGTCTTTCATACCTGGGCCGCCAGCAGCGCCGCACGCGCCATATTCCGCTCAAGCTGCTCCTTGCCATTCAGATATTGCGGAGGCCAGTTTATTTCCCCGTATCCTTGTTTAGCGGCTTCGTGCAAGGTCCATGCGGGATCAGCGAGATGCGCCCGCGCAATCGCGCAGAGGTCCGCGCGGCCGGCAGCGATGATCGTGTTCGCGTGATCGCCCTCAAAGATATATCCCACGGCGATGGTAGCGATGCCCACTCGGTTGCGGATTCGGTCCGAGAAAGGAACCTGAAACATTCGGCCATATACGGGCTTCTGCTCGCTACTGACCTGTCCCGCAGAGCAGTCGATCACATCGGCGCCGGCAGCGCAGAAAAGACGGGCAACTTCTTCCGAGTCTTCTGGCGTCAGCCCTCCGGGCACCCAATCGTGAGCCGAGATGCGGACGCTCATTGGCTTGTCCTTCGGCCAGGCCTCGCGCATCGCCTTGAACACTTCAATGGGATAAAGACAGCGATTTTCAAGTGAACCGCCATACTCGTCGCCGCGCCAGTTGGTAAGCGGAGAAATAAAACTAGAGAGCAGATATCCATGGGCGCAGTGGAGTTCCAGCCAATCGAAGCCGGCGGTCTGGGCGCGTTGTGTCGCCGCGACAAAGTCACGCTTAATGCGCTCCAGATCGGCACGCGTGGCCTCGCGAGGGGTTTGCGAAATCCCGGGCATGTAAGGAATCGGCGAGGCGGACAGCAGCGGCCAGTTTTCCGACGCTAGCGGCAAATCAATGCCTTCCCATCCGCGTCGCGTAGAGCCTTTGCGTCCGGAATGGCCCAATTGCAACGCAATCTTGGCGTCGGTGTGTGCATGCACGAAGTCAACAATGCGTTTCCAGGCTATCTGTTGTTCGTCGTTCCACATTCCCGGGCAGGATGGCGTGATGCGAGCGTCGGGAGAAACGCAAGTCATCTCCACCACAACCATAGCCGCGCCCCCCATTGCGCGGCCTCCTAGATGAACGAGGTGAAAGTCGTTGGGGATGCCATCCTCCGCCATATAGGTGGCCATAGGCGATACGATCACGCGATTCTTGAGGGTTAAGCCACGAGCGGTGAAGGGCGTAAACATGGGCGGAACCGCATGGTCGATCCCGCAGCGCGAGGCAAACCAGGTTTCGACCTGTTCAACATAGCGTGCATCCCTCACTTTGAGGTTCGCATGGCCGATTCGCTGGCTGCCGGTCAGCAGGCTATAGGTAAATTGCTCGGGATCGAGATGCACGTAGCGATCCACCTGCTCGAACCATTCCATGCGATTGCGCGCCGCACTCTGCAATTTAAGCGCCTCGATTTCGCGTTCCTCCTGATAGCGACGCAAGCCTGACTGTACGTCGCCGCTGTCCTCGCTGAGTGCACGCGCCAGTGCAATGGCATCCTCCATGGCAAGTTTGGTGCCGGATCCGATGGCGAAGTGCGCCGTGTGCGCCGCATCGCCAATCAACACAATGTTCTTGTGCTGCCATTTTTCGCACAGGACGCGTTGGAACCTCAGCCACACCGCAGAGCCGCTCAGATGTTTTGCGTTCGAGACCAGGGGATTGCCTTCCAGCCGTTCTGCAAAAAGCCGTTCGCAGAACGCGATGGATTGCTCCGGTTCCATCCTGTCGAGTCCCGCTTTCCACCAATTTTCCTCCGGAGTCTCGACGATGAACGTTGACCAGTCTTCATCGAAGCGGTAGGCGTGCAGGTTAAACCATCCGGCGCTGGTTTCCCGGAAATCGAAAGTGAAAGCGTCGAGCTTCTTTTTCGTTCCCAGCCAAATAAACCGGTTCTTGCGCACCTGAATGTTCGGTTTGAAAATATCCTCGTACCTTCTTCGCGTGACGGAAGATGCGCCATCCGATGCGACCACCAAATCGTATTCGGACGCGTAGGTGTCCGGGGCAGTGACTTCGGTCTGGAAGACAAGCCTTACGCCCAGCCCCGCCGCGCGCTGCTGGAGAATTTGCAGGAGTTTCATACGGGCGATGCCGCAGAATCCGTGGCCCGACGAGGTCAGCTTCTGTCCCTTGAAAAACACGTCGATGTCTTCCCAGTGGCGAAAAGCCTGTGTGATGGCAGCGTGAGTATCAGCATCGGCTTGCTGAAAGCCGCTCATCGTTTTGTCAGAAAACACAACTCCCCATCCGAAGGTGCTGTCGGCGCGATTGCGTTCCACCACCGTGATCTCCCAGGAAGGGTGAGCCATTTTCACTAGAATCGAGAAGTACAATCCCGCCGGGCCGCCTCCCAGACAGACGATTCTCATCGATCCCTCCTCATGCCCCGCGACCGGTCACGAATCTGCTCGCACGGAACCCCAGCTCTATTTCTTGTCACGGATTCACCTCCTGTAATGTCGCGGCGAGTCTTTCACCGCTCTCATCGGCCAGCGCCGCTTCTCGAAGCCGTCTGAGACAATCCGCTCCGTCATCGCGGCCTCGCAGAGATGCAATCGTTGACATCATGGCAGCAAAACTTTTGCAGCCCCGAACGTGCGTATCGCCGTACCCTTTTTGCACTCGCGGGAGCGTCGCCACTTCGATCGCCAGCGCCTGATTTTCCGCTGCCAGCGAAATCAGTTGATCCAACCATTCACCGATTCTCTTGTACTCCCTTTGAAAACGCCAGGTCTTGCGCCTCCACGGGCGAAGAGCGGCAATCAAGTAGAGCTGTAGAAAACCTTGCAGCGAGGTGGTTTCCAGAATTCGCCCGTTGCCTGCGAATCGCGACATCACTCGATTCGTCCAACCAGTTTTCAGAACCCACGCCCCTAGTCCCGCTGGCATGATGTCGGTGATTTCCTCGATTCGCGGATACAAGAATTCGTTGATCCGCAGTACTTGCGTTTGCGATTGGCGCGATTCCTTCCCGACACGCTCGAATCGCCTCCGGCGCGTCTTCAGGTCAGCTACCCGGATCGCATCTTCGTAGGACATCCACAACGCCAAGTAGCGGGCAGCTTCGCGCACAAGCTCACAATCGCCCCTGCCGTGTCGAGCATCAGCATCCCGTACCGGCTCAAGGCGATCCAGATACTCCGCAGCGTAACGCTCATCCTGGTAGTCGCAGAGCCGCTCAACACCAAGCATAAGAATGTTGTGCGCGCCTGCCGGAAAGCTTGTCTCGATCCTGGTCCCGAGTTCCAGAAGGCGATATCCGACCTTCTTTTTCGCCTGTTCCGCGTCTTTGACTTTCGGCGCGGAAGATTGCACTGCCGCGTCGAATCCTGCTTGGAATGCGCCCAGGCTCGAATCGACTCCGACCCCGCCTCTCCGCACCGCTTCCTCAAATTTTTCCCGCTCAAAAGGCAGAGCGTTGGTGGCAGCCAGTGCGCCAAACAGCACGGCACTGATCACGCTTCGCACGTCATTCGCCATCGCGGCAAAATCGGCACGCACGAACTTTTTTGCCGCCCCGGAGCAGGCGTCCAGCAGTTTGCTGGAATCGACTTGGCCATCGGCTATGACCGTCTTCTCCGTCATGGAATAGACGCGATGCGTGGAGGCGATCAAAGTCGTTCGATCCGCAGTCACCAACCCCCGCTGAACCGCCCGTCCGGCTTCCATCAATTCGGAAGCGATCACAACGTCAACTTCGCCAGGGACGGGCATAAGAGCCAACACCGGCTCTTTCCCCGCCGCCCGCGCAGCCGCCTCCGGAAACATTTCAATGTAATAGATGGTTGATCCTGTGCGCTGGGCAACGCCCGGAACTGAGGTGGTTTGCGCGAGGTACCCGGAATGTTCGGCCAAGTCGACGATCCAATCGGCCAAGACCCCGCCACCTTCCCCGCCCATTGCAAGAATCGCCACCGTGATTGCTCTGGAGGCTTCACTCGTCGAGGTTGTGCCGGTGTTCATGCTCAATCGCCGATGGCCTCAGCTCTCAATTCCAGCCAGCCGGCGGTCGATGCGCCGTTGCAGAATGGTGATTACGATGCCCGCGACATGCGACTTGAATCTATCCCACGCGCTTGGATTCGAGATAACCTCGGCACGATAAAAGGACGGGCATAACCTCGCGGCATGCGCCACCTCCCCGCACAGTCCGCACCCGACGCAACTTTCCAGCACGGTTGCTACGGGGTCGATGCGAAGAGCATCTGGATTTGGCCGGATGGTGAGCGATGGGCAGCCGGATAACCTTATGCAAGAGTGGTCGCCGGTACAAGTCTCCGCGTCTACCCCAAATTTCTCCGAGACTACGCGCTTTCCTTCCCTTTCGAGTTTCTGCGCCAAGGGCTTCACGCGCCGCTGTTTGTTCAGCATGCACTCGCTCTGCGCGACGATGACTTTGGGGCCTTTCTCGTCTGTGGTCAGCGCTTCTCTTATCACGTCCCGCATCATGGCGAGGTTAAAGGTGTCGGTAATCGTTCGCACCCACTTGACGCCTACGCCGCGCACTGCGTCGGCGATCGAGAGCTTTGTGGTGCGAATGGGATTGCTCGCGGCGGACGACAGAATGTCCTGCCCACCGGTCGCGGCTGTGTAGCTGTTGTCGACCACCACCAGCACGCTATCATTCCGGTTAAACACAGCGTTTCCCACCCCGCTGGTCAGCCCGTTGTGCCAGAAGCCTCCATCGCCCATGATGCTGATCGTCCGCTTATTGCTTTCGTGCGTGTTGAAAGCCGCAGCCCCAGCCCATCCCAGACCATATCCCATGGTTGTGGCACCAAGATTGAAGGGCGGAAGGATCGAAAACAAATGGCAGCCGATATCGCAGCTCACGTGATGTGGGCCCAATTCTCGCTCCACCAACTTCATAGCCGTGAAGATTGGGCGCTCCGGGCAGCCTGTACAAAACGATGGCGGCCTTGGATGCACGAACGTTTCAATCGACTGTGGGCTTGGTCTTACCGCTGCTGGCCGGACAGCGAACGGCAGTCGATCCTGATGAATCAGTTGCGGCGCGTAGCGCTCGACAAACTGCACAACCCCTCGCAAGATCGTGGCGGTGGTGTACTCGCCCGCCATGGGCAGCACATCCTTGCCGTGCACCTTGGTCGGCAAATCCGCCCGGCGCAAGATCGTCTGCAGATTTTGCTCCAGGAAGTCCGGCTGGCCTTCTTCCACCATCAACACCGCGCGCTTGCCCGCGCAGAAACGCTCGATCTCGTGATCGACCAGAGGATATGTGACATTCAGTACCAGCAGCGGAACCTTGCTTTCCCCAAAAATATCGGCGAGGCCGAGAAGTGCGAGGGCGCGAATCATCGAGTTGTACATCCCGCCCTGCAAAATGATTCCAAAGTCCTGGCTGCCATCTGCGAACAACTCATTCAGGGCATTTTCCTGAATGAATTTCTGCGCCGCGGGCCATCGCTTCTCGATTTTTTCTCGCTCGTGCAAAAAACTTGCCGGAGGAAGGACAATCCTGCTCACATCCCGGACCGGGTTCTCCATTGCATCCTTAAGCGTGAACTTGGGCCGCACGTTGTCCTTCGCAATAAAGCGTCCGTGCACGTGACAAGCACGAATGCGCAGTTCCAGCATCACGGGCGTATGTGTGGCCTCGGAGAGTTCGAAGCCTTGCTCCACTGCATTGACGATTGAAGGCAGATTGGTGCGCGGATCGAGCAGCCACATCTGCGATTTCATCGCGAAGGCATGCGAACGCTCCTGCATGATGCTCGACCCATCGCCGTAGTCCTCCCCAACGATGATCAGTGCCCCTCCGGTAACCCCACCCGAGGCGAGATTTGCCAAGGCGTCGGAGGCAACATTGGTGCCGACCGTGGACTTGAAAGTCACGGCGCCACGCAAGGGATAGTTCACTGAAGCCGCCAGGGTTGCGGCCGCCGTAGCTTCCGACGCGCTGTGTTCGAAGTGAACGCCGAGCTGCTCCAGAATGTCGTTGGCGTCCGACAGCACGTCCATTAGATGGGAAATCGGCGCTCCCTGATACCCCGCGACGTAGGAAACGCCGGATTGCAGAAGCGCTTTGGTCACAGCGAGAATTCCCTCACCCCGAAATTCCTCGCCCCGCTTGGCGAAAAGTTTTTGCACTTCCTTTTTGAATACACGTTCCGCCATTGCTACCACCCAGTTCGCTCGGCCGCTTACGGCGAGAGCGGAGTTTAGCGAGTCTTGCGACAGACCTCCGAACCCTCGGTCCGAATCGACCAGATATCAAGCTTAATCAAAGCGAGCGCTCACCTTATCGATTCCTGATCCACCAGCGCCAGCACCCGACATGGACTGCCCGATCCATTTACGATCTTAAGCGGAGGCGTGATCAAAATCGTTCCTTTTGCGGGAAGTTGGTCCAGATTCGTCAGGCTCGCAAGCCCGAACTTGCCGCTTCCGTGCATGATGCTGTGGCACGGAAACGGCGGGTCGAACCGGAAGGCTTGCCCGGCATCGGTACCGACGCTTTCCGATCCCCATCCAATCACATTTCGCTCTTTCGCAAGAAAGGGAACCAGA
>DATNKA010000526.1:0-2021 GCA_035603655.1 Candidatus Acidiferrales bacterium
CTACGCGCGTTCCAAGGCCGCTGCTGAAACAATCTTCGAGGATGTTCTCCCTCCCAAATCGCGCCTCGTGACCGTTCGACCTCTGAACCATACCGGCGCCGGCCAGGACGAACGTTTCGTGCTGCCAAGCTTCGCAGCGCAGATCGCGCGGATAGAAGGCGGGCTCCTGCCCCCGAAACTGCAGGTTGGGGACCTAACCGTCGAACGCGATTTTCTCGACGTACGCGACGTCATCGACGCCTACCTCCTAATTCTCGCCGGAACCGAAGCCCTCCCGCGACGCGCCGTGCTCAATGTGGCCTCGGGGCAGGCTCGCCGCATTGGCGATTTGCTCGATGTGATGGTGGCCGCCAGCACCCGTTCGTTCGAGGTGGAAATCGATCCGGCTCGGTTCCGGCCCGCGGAAATCCCTCGAGCGGTCGGCGATTCCGCAGCGCTGCGCCGGCGTTTCGGTTGGGTACCCAAACATTCTGTTGATGAGCTTGTCGTGGGATTGTTGACTTATTGGCGAGCGAGAATTTCAGCTGAACCGATCTAGACTCTGTCGGCGCCTTCCAAATGTGTTTGTTTCCTTGGTGTTGACGCAACTGTCGTAGCCCAACTCCCCTAGCCCAACACTGACTCAAATCGGTAAACATCGCCTGGGAGCCCCGTGAGCCGGGTTGTCGCGGCGTATCGTTGCGAGTAGCACTTGGTCGTTATGCGTGAAAAGCCTATCGCCAAGGTAATTTGGAGGGGTACACCTTCCGCCATCTTCTCAAAGACTGGAGACGCATCGAACAAATGCGAGACCGTCTCGCAGACGAATACTCAAAGTCCTCGGCCGAGCCCGGTCTCAAAGTGGTTTAAAGAGTTTCAAAAAATGTTCCACCTAGTTGAGCGGCGATTGAAAAAGTTTAGGAAAAGCTACGAGAAACGACGAAAACAACTCACCAAAAATCTCTCCGCTGCTGGAGGGCTCCTTCAAAGACGTGAATTGATCGTGAGGAGGGGCTCCGTCCTCTTTATTGGATATGCCGAAGCGGCGCTAGGACTCGGAGAAGTTTTTAGGAATATGCTTACGGCGCTCGATGCGGCGGGCATGCCGTTCGCCATCTATCCATTTAACAAGGATGTTGAAACTCGACACGTTGGCCCTTTCCTGGAGAGCCGATACGACCGTCAGGGTGTCTACGACATAAATGTCGCGCTTATGGCAACGGATCAACTCCCCTATTATTTCTCAGAATTACAAAAGCAGGTTAAGGGAAGTCGGCACAATATTTTGCAGACGTATTGGGAGCTTGAGGAAGCTCCGCTTGCCTGGCGCCCTTTGCTGGAACGTATCGACGAGTTGTGGGTACCAAATTCTTACGTCGCAAAAGCGTTCCTGCCGATTTTTGATCGTAAGATCACCGTGGTCCCGGCTTGTATCAATGTCAATAGTAAGCATAGGTACGCACGGAATTATTTTGATATGGACGATGATAGATTTTACTTCATAGCTTCATTTGACTACTATTCAAAGACTGCCCGGAAAAATCCTTTGGGAGTGGCTATAGCCTTCGGATATGCATTTACTGATCCAGAAACCAAAGTTGGACTTCTGATCAAATCGGCAGGCCCGGGAGAGCTGGATCCGACGGTTTCACAACAGCTCAAAAACCTATCAGCCATTGACAAGAGAATAATAACATTGAGCCGTTCTCTCGGCAGAGACGAGATGCTCTCGCTCATCGATGACTGCGATTGCTACATTTCGCTGCACCGGGCGGAGGGATTCGGCCTCGGGATGGCGGAGGCTTTGGCGCTGGGAAAACCAGTTATCGCGACGGATTATTCCGGCAATCGCGACTTTCTGACTGAGAGCACTGGTTTTCCAGTTCCGTTTTCACTGCGCAAATTAATGCCGGGAGAATATCCAACGGGCGAAGGGCAAAGCTGGGCTGAACCGGACTTGGAGGTCGCGATTCGACATATGCGGACTGTTTTTTCTGATCGTGGGGAGCGGGAGGGGCGGTGCTCGCGCGGTAAGCAGTATA
>DATNKA010000527.1:0-9953 GCA_035603655.1 Candidatus Acidiferrales bacterium
TGTTTTGCCGTGGTCATCTACATTGCCCTCCCGATTCGTCTCCTCTTCGGCATCAATACCTTTAGGCGATAACCTCAACATGGGGTCATCGCAGCCGTCCAAACCGCCGCTTGTTAGCGGTTCCTCATCCAAGTCGGTGCGCCCTCCAGATCCGTATAGCCTCGGTGTGCTCCGGGTAGTGGCCATACGTATCGAGCCGAAGGCGACGACGGAAGCGCGTGTCGTTGCGGATTCTGTCTTCGGGAGTGTTCTCTATGAAAGCAACAACCTGACTGTGAGTGCTGCTTTGTTCCCGGAGTACTTCGGAAAGCGGAAGGTGCGTCTTCCGTGCCGTCATTTGAGCGTTGAAGGCATGGATGCCTCCATAGGTTGCGGAGTACAACGGCGGCCTTCCACCCTTAAGGATAAGCGGCAAGTGCTTCAGCGTCTCTTGTTCCCAACTGGTTACGTGTACGATAATGTCTCGCACCGACCAGGCTTTCGTAACGCCGGACTCCATCATCTGGGAGTCTGATAATCCGGCATACGAGTCTTGAAAGGCCTGCCACGCTTTGTCCATACGTCTTAAAAGTTGTTGTCTGTCCACAACTCATTCCTCATCGTCGATGTCAGTATCACACCTGGGCCGCTAGAGGAAACTCCGAATCTTGCTGTCAAATTGATGAGCGATTGCGCGACCGAACCCATTCTGCCGGTTGATCGCGAGACCCCAATCACGACAGGAATGACGGCGCTAACCAATGAGGGGATTCGGAGATTTGACAGCAGGTTCCGGATAAAATTCGACGGCGCCCTTCTCCTAGATTGACCTGACGACGCGGAAACCGGACAGGCAGTCAGGTTGGAACAAGACAAATGTCATTCGGGAAGTGTGCCGTTACACCGAGGAACGGAGCGATGCAACCTTGAAGCTCGAGGACCGCGCAACGCAAGCGGGCATAATCCCGGCGCATTAGTCCTAAGCCGAAGTGGGCCGGGGTCGGTAACCCAACGCCGCGAGGGCCGTTTCGAGCGGCTGCGCCGCGAACAGGGTAGCACTCGTGGACCTGGGTCAAGGCTGAACCGCTGGGCCCGGTTCGCGCAAGTTGCTAAAGATTCTGACAGCGGTGCTCTCTTCCCGCGTGGCCTACTGGTACCAACTCGACGGCTGATAGCTGGAATCGCCTGCGTCTCAAGCGACCGTACAACTTGTCACACAAGGAATTCTTAAATGTTCGCAAATCGGACAGTGACCGTATTTGGCGCCTATGGGCACACAGGTCGCTTTGTTGTCTCCCAGCTACGCAAACGCGGATGGACCCCCATTCTCTCAGGCCGCGACGCCGACAAGCTGAACCTGGCGGCCACCCAGCATCCCGGATCTGAGGTGCGCGTTGCATCGGTGGACAGTCCTCAGTCGCTTGACCGCGCAATTTCCGGCGCCGCCGCAGTAATAAATTGCGCGGGACCGTTTCTCGACACTGCAGTCCCAGTCGTCGAAGCCGCGATTCGCTCGGGGGTTCACTATTTCGATGTGGCCGCCGAACAGGCTGCCGTGCTTAATGTCTTCACGCGATTTGCAGACGTAGCGCGGGTGGCCGGCGTTGTGATCGCTCCTGCGATGGCATTCTACGGCGGACTTGGAGACCTCCTGGCGACGACGGCCATGGGGGAGTGGGACTGCGCCGACGAAATCTGCATTGCCGTCGCGCTCAATAGTTGGAAGCCGACCAGCGGAACTCGGTTGACGGGCCAGCGCAATACCGGCCGACGCCTTGTTTTTTCCAATAACAAGCTGGAGCGCGTTGATCCGCCACCGGGACGCAGTTGGACCTTTCCGGCGCCGTTCGGACGGCAAGATGTCGCCGCTCTCTCCCTGGCGGAAACCATCACCATCTCCCATCACCTTCGAGTGCCCGAGATTCGTGTGTTCATGAATCTGGCACCCATTGCCGACCTCCGCAATCCCGACACGCCGGCGCCGACGCCGGAAGACGAGAGCGGACGCTCGTCTCAGATCTTTGTGATGGATGTGGTCGTTCGGCGGGGTGGCGCGGAGCGCCGCATCGTGGCGCGCGGGCGAGACATCTATGCCGTCAGTGCGCCGATTGTGGTTGAAGCGACGCAACGCGCGGTTAACAATCCCGGCAGGATACACGGTGTCGTTGCTGCGGGCGAGGCCTTCGACGCGCGAGACTTTCTGAATTCACTGAGTCCGGAGTACGTCGTTGTGGAAGCTCTCTAACGGCTGTTATCGGGTAGGCATGAAGGCAGGGGACCCATCCCGAAGCAAAAATCAGGCTGAAAGGGAATCTCTAGATGCATGGGGTCTACACTGATCTGGGTGGACGGATAAGGCGGACGGATACAATGGTACGCTCTCTGTATATAGGTTGTGGATCGGGACCGTGGCGCTAACAAGCGAAAATAAACGCATTCCTGAATTTGTCGTTCATTCTTTGCTGAAATCTCCCACCGTCACAATCCGGGACACGCACTGTCAGGGCAGCTGCCGGGAGAAGAGTGGCGAAGAGTGCACAACCACCACGCAACTGGTGTTTCCCTATCGTGGAGTCTACGTCCGGCATGTGGGGCACAATCAGACCGTAGCTGAGGCGAACCAAGTCCTGTTTTTCAACGCCATCGAGAACTACAGTGTCAGCCATCCCCTGCCAGGTGGCGATGGCAGCCTGACGCTTGCCATCACCGAACCAGAGCTGCGTGAACTGGCTCCGGTCAGTTTTCTGCGCGACGGCGCGACCCTGGCATTTCGCCAACAGCGTCTGCGGATTGATGCGCGAGCACAAGTGCTTGTGGCATTGCTGCGGCATAGCCTGCACAGCAACGTCGCGGAACCTCTGGAAGCGGAAAGTCTGGCTTTAACCTTGGTGCGGCGAGTGCTGGGACCCCGCACCACGCACGCCGCAGGTGCCAGTACCGGACGGCAGCGCTTGGTGGACAGGGTTAAGCTCGTGTTGGCAAGCGACTTGGCGCGCCGCTGGACGTTGGCAGAGATCGCCGCTGAAGTGCGCGGTTCTCCCGTTTATCTCACACAGGTCTTCCAACAAGTCGAAGGTCTCCCCTTGTATCGCTATCAACTGCGATTGCGACTAGCGCGTGCGCTCGATCTTCTGGCGCACTATGACGACCTAACCGCTCTAAGCCTGGACCTCGGCTTCTCGAGCCACAGCCATTTCAGCGCCGCCTTCCGCCAGACTTACGGCCGCTCACCCTCTGAGTTCCGACAGTCGGTGCTGCGAGGTTAGCCCCTGTCCGATCGAAATTGCTAAAGATTCTGACAGCGGCACTCTCTTCCTGCATGGCCTACTGATCCTGCCCGGACTTCGGGTATGGAGAAATGTCATGCTTGAGAAAACTTGTGCCGCTTGCGACTGCAAGTTGGATGCGAATCCCATCAAGGTCAAGATCGGCGGCAGGACGGTTGAGGTGTGTTGCGACGAGTGCGCACAGAAGCTGAACGAGGCGCACATTTCCGCGACCGCGGCGAGGAAGGGCTGAGCCATGGACGCAAACAAACTATTGCCGGCCCGCCACAGTGTGCCGACCGCTTCGGGTTCTATCAGCTACACGGAACAGGGTGTAGGACCGGTCGTATTGTTCGTGCATGGCGTGCTGCTGAACGGGCATCTGTGGCGACATCAGCTGACGGGTTTGTCCGACATCCGACACTGCATAGCCGTGGACTTGCTTGCGCATGGGGACACCGAAATCGCCTCCGATCAGGACGTATCGGTCACGGCGAATGCGAAGATGCTCAGGGAATTTCTCGATGTTTTGAAAATCGATCAGGTGGATCTCGTGGGCAACGACAGCGGCGGCGGTATTGCCCAGATTTTCGCCGCGTTGTACCCGGGGCGCGTCCGCAGCCTCACGCTCACCGACTGTGATACCCACGACAACTGGCCCCCCGAGGCCTTCAAACCCTTCCTGGCGAGGGCGGCCGGCGGAGGCTTGCGTGGCATGCTAGAGGCGATGTTGTCGGACAAGAATGTCTATCGATCTCGGCAAGCCCTGGGGCTGGCCTATGAGCGTCCGGAACACGTAAGTGACGACAGTATCGAAAAATATCTGCGACCGTTTGTCAGGAGCGAGCAGCGCATGCTCGATCTGCAACGTTTCCTCGCAGCTTTCGACAGTAAACATACGCTCGCTGTTGAAATGCAGTTGAAGACGCTGAAGGCACCCACACTGATCGTTTGGGGAACGGATGATGTGTATTTCGACGTGAAATGGTCGCGCTGGCTAGCCGACAACATTCCCGGCACTCGGTGTCGCGTCGAGTTCAAAGGTGCCAGGATTTTCTTCCCAGAAGAACGTTGGGAGGAATTTAATAAGGAGCTGCGCGCGCATTGGCAAACGGCAGAACAAAAGGCCGCGTCGTGACCGGCAAGCACTCCGCGCTCGCGAGTCCATCAGGAGAACAAATGGATCATCAGAATCGCAAGGCCGAGCAATTTCGGGGGTTGCATATACCCGGAAAGCCGCTCGTCCTATTCAACATCTGGGACGCAGGTAGTGCCAAGTCCGTTGGCGCGGCCGGGGCAAAGGCACTCGCGACGGGTAGTTGGTCGGTTGCCAATGCGAACGGCTTCGCCGATGGCGAGCGTATCCCGCTCGCCTTGGCCATCGACAATCTGCGGCGGATCGTCGGCGCGACAGAGCTGCCCGTGACCGTCGATTTGGAGAGCGGCTATGGCGACCCCTCGGAAGCAGTCGGCGAGACTATCGTTCTCGCGATCGACGCCGGGGCGGTAGGCTGCAACCTGGAGGACAGCTTTCCGGCGGATGGAAAACTTCGCACGATATCCGATCAGGCCGACCGCATCCGGCGTGCTCGACAGACGGCCGATGCTGCCAAGATCCATTTCTTCATCAACGCTCGAACGGATATCTTTCTTCAGGGGCCGCCCGAACAGCACGACGATGCTATGGCGAGGGAGGCGATGGAGCGAGCACACGCGTATGCCGAAGCTGGCGCAGATGGACTGTTCGCGCCCGGTCTAGCGGATATCACCCTGATCGCGCGCCTGGCTAGAGAGTCGCCACTGCCGCTCAACATTATGATCGCCGACTCCACTCCTTCCGTGCGCACACTCGCAGAGCATGGCATCGCAAGAGTGAGCCACGGTCCGCGGCCTTATCTCATGGCGATGAAATCGTTGGAAGAAGAGGCTCGCGCCGCGGTCTTTGGAGTGTACGATAGCAGTCCTGCAAGTCCCCCCTCGGATTAGTACCGAGAAACGCGCTGGTGAATGTTGCGAGGATCGGCAGCTTTACCGCACAAGGTAAGAATTGGGTGCGTACCTGAGCCGGCTCATGAATAACACATGATTTCGCAGTTCTGATGAGTGAACTTGCCGGAATCGATGTTGAACTGGTTGCTGGCAAATACTTGAGGTATGTTCCGCAAGATTAGCGCTTCCCAGCTTTCTCCCCCGCTTGTCACCCTGTGGTCGCAGGCTCAGGGACATAGTCGAAAGGAGTGTTTTCACCCGGCTTGCCGGGAAGCGGTTGGGTTTTACGCTGTCCGATTCGCTTTTCACCTTGGCCTCTGAAGCCTCGAACCTCCCGCCAGAAGGTCACACGGGATGAGATCCCAGCGCTGTGCAGTTCTGTCCCTTCCGTTAAGACCGAGGCTCACTGGCCACAGGTGAAAAGGGAAAGACTCGGCTCACGGGACACCGCTGGACTGGATTTGTTCAGTGGCCGCTTGGATTGCTGCCTCGATCTTATGGATCTCTTCGTCGCTTAATTCCGAAAACGAGTCTCGTTTGCCTTTTGAGAGTTTTCCCTTGTTCTGATGAATGAGCCTGATCAGGAGCGCCGCGCGTTGATTTGGCATATCGACGATGCCCATTACTGACTTCACGGCCGCATCGAAAAACTTCAGGAAATCCAATTCCTGTTTCAGGTCGCGGCTGATGGTTTCCTCAATGCAGTCGAAGAGGTACTCGGTTTGCGGAGTGGCATCGAAGAAACGGTATAGAGGACTGGTTTCATTTGAGACGGTAATCTCTTGTTCGGCATTCATGTTGTATTCAATGAAGGGAAAGATGGGGCGCGAGAAGGTCTCGAGAGCCCGGTCATACGCGCCTATATCCCTGAGCATCGCTGCCGAGACGGGAAAGACAACTCCCTGGGGAGTGAATCTGGTCTTCGAGAGGATATTGTGAACCAGGAAGCGGTGAATGCGCCCGTTCCCGTCGACGAATGGGTGGACAAAGACGAATCCGAATGCAGAGGCTCCCGCCGCGCAGACAGGATGCACAGGGCTGTCGGCACCGAGCAGACGCCCAATCATTTGCATCCAGCCGTCCATTAGTGAGGGAACATCCTGCGGTTTCGGACAGATAAAGTTTACGTCCTGAGAAAAATCCGGCAGTGTTTCGCCAACATAGACCTGGGTGTCGCGCCAGTCCTTCTGCGCGTAACGAGGGTCGACGATTGCGTTTTGCAGATCGACGAGCGCTGGCTTGGAACCGGGGTCGAACTGTTCCGCGCGCATGAGCGCCGCGACGAATCGCTCGGTGCGGTCCTTGCTGGGGGTCTCGCCCTCAATGGCGAACGAAGACTTGGTTTCTTTGGTGAACAGATAATTGACCGCTCGCTTTAGCACAGCGGGTTCAATGGCCGCGACGAGAGAGCGGGCGCGTTCGCTGAGGTTCTTTGCCATGCCGGCTTCGAGTTTTTCGGTTCGCCGGAGGAGCGGACAATAATGATGATTGCCCAGGAGATTGTCAAAGACGCGTTGCCGGCGAATTCGGGTGACCGGGCCAGTGATGTGAAGATGCGAGTCGAGAAGATCAACATACGGCCCGGAGGTGAGGTCCGGCAGGTTGAGAGTGCCCCCCGTGAGCAGCTCATATAAATACCAGGCACGGCGGGCAAAAATTCCGTTCGGCTCGCTTTGAACCCAGCGCTCGATGTCGATTTTGCCGATGCTGGCGAAGGCGGCCTTGTAGACGCCGAGCTCAACCGGCTCGTATCGCAGAGCAAAGCGAAGATGACCAACAAGGCCTTCTGCCGGTTGGTATGGTCTAGGGTATTGCTCAAGAACCTCCGTGTCGGTGATCCGCGTCTTTCGGGTGCCGCCAGTAATAATAGAGCGAACGATGGGACGGGGTGTTTTTAGGTCGAGTTCATTGATGAGGGCGTGTAATCCAACCGGAGTTTCTGGGTTGCGGATAGTTTTAGTCATTAGAACGCTCCAGGTGGATTCAAAACGTCCCAAATCCGTGGAGCGCAGCAAAAATCGTTCCAAGCTCCAGTTTGGCCTGGATGTCACAAATTCACCCTAATTATCACAAATATATTCCAGAATGTAAATGTGGCAATTAATTCACTCCACACTATGGGCTAAACGCCGGGGAGGGACGGTCCAGCTCACCGAGCGGGCCCTCCAAGCGCTGGCTCACGCGACCTCATCGGCTCCTTGCGAAATCGGCCACAGGAGTGGCGGAACCCTGATGTCCGGGTCCAGGAGTTTCGACCGTACCTCATCGGACACAGAATCCGGGACCATTCCGGTGCGGGTAGCCCCACCAGGCAGAAGCGCGTTATAGGTCACTCCCGTGCCTTCCAGTTCCTGCGACCAGATGATTGTCTCCGATTCAAGCACAGCCTTGGACGGGACCATCAGGAGCGTGCCGTTCATGTTCGTGTCACAATTAACCGCCACGTCTCCGACGAGATCTCCCAGAACCGTGCTGGCTTGGTCATAAACGCATCGCTCACATACTTCATCCCACCGCCGGCGTTGTTCACCAGAATATCCAGGCGGCCAAATCGCTTCGCCGCGGCAACGATTTCACAGTCACTCGCCTTCGTCACATCGGCAACCAGGGGAACCACGGTCGCTGCAGCGAGAGAGACGCCGGAGCCTTCTCCCGACGATGCGGCGGCGGTTGTTGCCGAGTCACTCTTTTCGCCATTCCAGGTTTAGCCTCGCCAACCGGATCAGTTCCCGATTGCCCCGACAAACCGGGAGATTTCGGGCCAACTTTCGTGTTGCCCGTCACCCGCTCAGAATCCAGAAGGAGTAGATCGGTGGTCGGGCGCACCTCGGTCGAGAGAGCCCGCACGAGCTCGCCATCCGTGCCCACTGTGCACAAGCGGATCACAGGACACGAATGGCGAGTCGCTCTCGAGCTGACCACTCAGTCGTCATCGTGCATGCGACGTAAGTTGTTCCTGTACTCGGCCTTGCCTATGGCCTTTCCCAGGCGCTCGCCTGCGACCTGATCGGTTCGAAAATGTATCCCACCGTAAACGCGCGCGTCGGAGATGTCGTCGGTAATCTGTTTGAACGTCGTGTACTGCAACACGATGTCGGGCACGGCGGGGTTTGACAACGTAATGGAATGCCCACCTTCACCGTAGATACGTTTCAGAATCTTGGCTGCGCCATTCGCAGCGCTGCCATGGTTGGAGGGATAACTGGGGAAGCATGGGGTCGTGATAAAGGGAACGAAGCTGGGATCACCACCAGTTCTCGGATTACCGTCTTTGTTACCAGCATGGATCGCCGTTTCGGGTCGCCAGAAATTGTAGTGATACTTATTGAGGAATGACGCGACCAAGCTATCATTCATCGCCATGTTCACCAGGGCCAGAGCACGAGCATTATCGGACAGCGAACGCCACCGTTCCTGTGCAACCTGCTGAACGGCCTGATTGAAGACCTGAGTTGGCGAGGACGCGGCATAGAAGAGCGCGACATTCGCGCGATCTTGTGATCGCTCTGTACTGTCGATGCTTCCCACCGTCATCACCTCTTTGTAGGCTTTCGCGTATTCGCGGCTCGCGAGCGCCGGCGGCGGATCGAGCAGAAACTCACTAGCCCTGGGGATGCCGAATGGAGTTATGTTCTGCCATTGAAACGCGATTCCGACCGCGATTCCATTCATAATTGGACAACTCGGTGTGGCCTGCCATTCTCTCCGAACCGGCGGCCCGGGTGTCTTGAATTCCGGGGGTGACGATCCGTCGTTCGCACGCAGAGCAATCATGGCCAAAGCTGCGGCTTCACCCGTGGCAATGCCATCGGTCTTGGCTTGGCCGTCCGGTATAGACGCCAGGGAGTTGGCGCGCTCAGCGTCGAGTATCGAGGCGCTGGCTGTAAAATAGGTGCTGAGCACGCGATATGCAGCCTGGACGGCTGCAGCTTCCGGGGATGCACCTGGCGGTGCGACGATCGTTCCGAGATAGGGATGATACTCGCCCGTGATGGCGTTCACGGCTTCGAATACCGCGAGTTGAACGATCGCCGCGTATCGTGCCTGGGCGAAGGCGTTCTGGCTGTTCGTGACCGCTGTGTTCACCGCGATCACGTTCCAGTCCAATACGACATCGGCTCTTGCGCCGGCAGACAATAATAGAGCCGCCATCAAGGTGCACAGCCCGAGAATCCTCTTCTTTGTACCGCTATATATCCTTTTCATTGTGCTTCCTCCTGATTCTTCACTGGCTTTCGGTCAGTGTGGTCGGCATCCTTGCAACTGCGGACGTTATTGTCCATATCGGAGAGTGTGTCGCGGCGTTATGCTTTGTGTCGCTCTAAATACAGGCGGGATTTGCACTTATGACAGTGTTTCAGGCGTGGTGTAGAATCATTCCGCTTTCGTGGGGTGTGTGCCATGGCTTCCGAGCCAGCTGGAGTGGAGCAACAACCGATCCGGTTTGACGAAGGCTACGAGCTTGATCTGCGTCCCCGAAGGCTGCGCCGCGGCAGTCATGTGCTGAAGCTCGAGCGCATCCCGTTCGAGATCCTTCTCCTTCTGCTTGAACACCGGGACCAGATTGTCACCCGGGATCAGATCGTTTCCAGGGTTTGGGGCCAGGGTGTTTTTCTGGATACCGACAACAGTATCCGGGGCGCGATCCGCAAGCTTCGTCAGGTCCTGAAGGATGACGCCGAGACCCCGCGATTCATACAGACAGTGACCGGGCAGGGG
>DATNKA010000528.1:0-3864 GCA_035603655.1 Candidatus Acidiferrales bacterium
CAATGTTGCTTCCCTAATCTCCTGAGCTGATGGCTGGTGCCGGATCGGTTCTGGATCGGGAATCCCACCAACGTTGGAGCCCTTGCTGCGCAAGTTTGAAGATCGTGCCCCGGTTCTCCGAGATTGCTTTCCACCAGGCGAAGCGGCCGAGCATGGGGAAATATATTCCGCGGAAGCACATCCTGGCGATGAAGATGTTGACGCGATAACCGAGCGGCTGGTCGTCCAGTGAATCGACCGCTTGGGCGATGGCCTTCGGACCGTAGGCATGGGACCAACCATAGTTCACTTCAGAGTGAGCCTCGGCGATGGTCATTTTCAGGGGAGTATGGGCCATGGCGAAAGGGATGAATTCCTGCCAGTGCTTGGGCCGGGTCAGGCGGCCGGCGACGGCGAGACGTTTGTAGAGCGGAGTTCCGGGCAGGGGAGTGAGTAGGCCGAATATCGGTAATCCCGGCGGCCAGGTTCGAACTTGCTCCAACGTGCGTTCGGCGGCGCCCACAGTGTCGTTATCCATGCCGAAAATGAATGAGGTTATGGCGTACACATTGCGCTGTGCCAGGCGTTGCAGCACGGCAGCATATTCTTCCGGCTTGTTGAAGCCTTTGTTCACGTCCTTCAAGTTAGCCGGATCGATTGACTCCATGCCGATGAATACCCACTTGCCGCCAGAGGCCGAGATCAAGTCGACGAGTTCCTGATCGCGGAGCAGGTTGGCGCTGATCTGAGCGATCCAGTTCAGCTGTGCGCCGGCCGCGATAATATCGCGCAATAGAGATTTTGTGCGCTTAATATTGATGGCGAAATTGTCATCGATAAAAAATACGGCAATCTGTCCGCGTTCTTTGCGGGCTCGTGCTTTCAACAGCAGCAATTCGTTCACGACGCTTTCGTTGGTGCGAAAGCGGATGGAGTCGCCGAAAAATCCGGTGACCGTGCAGAACTCGCAACCATAGGGACAACCCCGCCCAGACTCCACCGGTACGATGCGGAAGGTTCCCCAGCCTTCGCCGTGTTTCTGCAGCCAGCGGTAAAAAAACCTGGGGACAAGGTTAAATTGTTGTAGATCAAGGCTGTCCCAGGGAATGACGGGATACTGCTTGAGCGACGGTTTGAGTTCTTTCCCAGCAGCATCGACCGGGGCGTAAATATCTTTTAGTTCGCCGTGGGCCGCATCTTCGACAATGCGCGGCCAGGTTTCATCGGCTTCGCCAAGAGCCACCGCGTCGGCGTGGCGAGCGCCTCCGTCGCGGCCTAGAGCCTCGTCCGCCATTTCCGTGACATGAGGGCCGCCCATCACTACGGGTACGCCAACGGCGCGCACCGCGTCTGCCATGCGATAGGCTTTGGCGATCATCCTGGTCATGGCACCGATGCCGACCAGACCGATCTTCTGCTCGCGTACGTAGCGGGCGATCCCAGCTTCGTCCATGGGTTGGGCGTTACCATCGATCAGCACTACTTCGTGTCCTGTGGGGGTGAGAGATTGTAGGAGGAACATCCAGAGGTGAGGCATGAAATTGCGCGTAACCCCGTTATCGGGGTTGTAGAGTAGGATTTTCAATAGTCCCCTGATTTCTCTTAGTGCTCTTTCGGTTGATTTCGTGCGCCCAGGAAATGGGGTCTTTATGTGCGGTAGCGTACAGATGTCTGTCTGCATCTTACACTACGCATCGTGCGTGAATCTGAAAATGCCGGATCTAAGAAACGCCGTGTCCCAGATTGGTCATAGGGCTAGAACTTTTGGATCACCGGCGAACGGGTTGGCTGGCATAGAATGATGGTCACAGTAACTGTGAAGCGTAATCTAGCATCTGAGTTGCAAGGAGCGGATATTATTCCGTTCATGATTGAGGAAAACCGATTTTGAGGTCTGTATCCGTATGAAATCTGTCAAGGCTTGTCTAAGCGCTGTGGCTCTGGTTGTGTTTTTTCTGGGAATTGCGAATGCAATGCCGTTGAACTCCTCAGCGCGCGCGGTCATTCCCGGGGACCTGCAACAATTAATTTCAGTGGATTACCGGGCACTGAAGGACTCGAACACCGCGATGCAACTTAAGCAGCAGTTGCTGCCGGACAACATGAAGCAGTTCGAGAGTGCGCTGAAGGGAATTGGCATTGATCCCGACAAAGATGTCGACTCACTTACTTTTGCTTCGTTCCGCACCACGAAGCAGGGGATCAAGGGCGTAGGCGTTGCTGCGGGACCGTTTGCGATGAAGACTGTCATCAAGAAGATGACAGCCTTGAAAATCAAGCCGACAAAATATCACAACACCACGAATATCTATTCCATGGATGGGGGAATGGTGATGTCCTTCCTGGACGACAGCACCCTGCTGTTCGGTGATCCGGTCGCGGTGCGGATAGCTCTGGATGTGCGGGACGGGGAGGTCGTAAGCCTTGATACAAATCCAACGATGGCTGACATGATGTCGAACGTGGATTCAGCGCCGGTGTGGAGCATACTGGATCAACAGGGAACTCAGAATGTGATGCGATCGGCGCTGGGCGATGCGTCCAAGGTGGCCGACTATGACAGCATCAAGAAGCGGTTTCTGGGTTCGCGTTACACGATGAGTTTTGATAGTGGGGTAAATTTCGATTTAACCGTGGTTTCTTCCGATTCCGTGAGCGCGGCCACCCTCGCCTCCGCCGGAAAGTTGGGTCTACTCGCCAAGAAGATGAGCGCCACGGCACCGGAGAAAATAGCGCTGGACAATACCACCGTTGATTCCGACGGTGCCAACGTTAATTTTCATTTCAAGTCGACCGATCAGCAGTTTCAATCGATCATGCACTCGGAGTTATTCGCGGCAGTTTCGCACTGAATGGGGGTACCGCCACCAACGGGCACTGAGGCACGGACCTGGGCGCCTCTTCTCGAGTTTCCTGTGTCGCTGCGAATTTATTTGTCGCGTTTCTTTCCCACCCAGCCTTCTTTCATGATTTGACGTGAGCGTCCGATGGCGAGTGCCTCAGCGGGGACGTTCTCGGTGATGCAGGATCCTGCCGCGACATACGCTCCTCTACCCACGCGAACGGGCGCGACCAGTGTGCTGTCGCTGCCGATGAAGACCGCGTCCTCGATTACGGTAGTGTGCTTGTGGACACCATCGTAGTTACAGGTTATGGTTCCGGCGCCGATGTTCACTCCTGAGCCGATTTCGGCGTCGCCCAAATAAGTAAGGTGGTTGGCCTTGGATCCCTGGCCCAGCTTGACCTTCTTGGTCTCGACAAAGTTGCCGACATGAGCGCCTTCTCCAATGTCGCTGCCCGGGCGCAGGTGTGAATAGGGACCAAGCATAGCGCGAGAGCCGATTCGGGCTCCTTCCAGAATGCAGCCGGGGCGGACTAGGACTCCGTCGGCAATTTCGGAATCGCGAATCACTGAGTAGGAGCGGATGCGGCAGTCGGCGCCGATGCGCGAGCGGCCGAAGATCTGCACGAATGGTTCAAGAACCGTATCAGCCGCGATTTCGACGTCACTATCGATCACGCAAGTCGCGGGATAGAAGATACTGACCCCTTGGGCCATGAGTTCGTGGCACTTGCGCATGCGCATCTGATGATCGATGAGCGAGAGTTCGGCGCGGGTGTTGGCGCCAAGAACCTCGCCGGAGTCTTGCGTTTTCCAGACCACAACTCGCTGCCTCGCTCGGCGCACAACCTCCGCCATATCGGTGAGGTAGTACTCCGCGTGGGGATTGGCAGTAGAAAGCTCTTTGATGTGCTCAAACAATCGTGGTACGTCGAAGACGTAGAAGCCGGCATTGATCTCGTGAATGTTTCGTTGGACGGGGCTCGCGGATTTCTCTTCGACGATGGCTTGGACTTCGGCGCTGCGGGGACTCTTCCGCAGCA
>DATNKA010000529.1:0-3732 GCA_035603655.1 Candidatus Acidiferrales bacterium
ACTTCGGATTCGCAGCGATCGGTATCACCGTATTGGCCATATCTTCGCTGAATCTCATATTCGCCGTCTTCATGGCAGGAGTGCCCGTGTTCGGTGGAACGCGCATGGGCTTTTCGAAATTGCTTCTGAAAGTGCTGCCAATGGGACTCGGCTTGGCTCTTGGTACAGTCGGATTCGGCGTTATCGCCTCATTCCTGACACTGTATTTCGCCTGGCGGCACTGGAGCGATCCGGCAATTGCGTTAGTTCTGTTTGGCATCGGTTTCGTTGCCGCTCGACTACTGCTCGCTAACACCATCAATCGTTGGGGTGGGTTCCCGCTAGCAATTGCGTCCCTCTTCGTGGAGTTCACCGGATTATTCGTCTTGTGGATGGCGAAAACTCCGGATACGGCGATGGCGGCGACTGCCCTCAGCGGTTGTGGATTTGCTCTGGTGTTCCCAGCGCTTGGGGTGGAGGTCGTTCGCGAGGTTTCCGGGCAGGATCGTGGAGCGGCGTTGGGCGTGTACACAGCATTCCTTGATTTAGCCATGGGGGTAACGGGGCCGCTGGCTGGGTACGTGATTATGCGCCTTGGTTATCCCGCTATGCTCCTCTCAGCATCAAGCGCGGCGATCTGTGGCTGCATGATTCTGGGCATCCTTTTGTACAGGATGCGTGAGCACCAAGCACGCGAGTCAAGCAGCCCGGTGGGCTCTACCTCGAATTCCAGGTTTGTATTGGGGGGGAAATTGTGATGGCCACGGCTTCAGTTAGGAGTGCCATAGCACCAGTTGTGAGCGAGCTCTCTCAATTGCTCACTAGGCACGTTCAGGAGCAACCTGAGCGAACGGCTGTTGGGACCTCAGACGGAGCAACGGTAATCAGCTACGGCGAACTTGACGCTCTCGTCCGGTCGGCCATGGCGCAACTATCCCGGCTTGGACTGAACCGCGGTGCCACGATCGCGCTCGTATCGGACAATTGCGCCGAATTTGTGATAGGGCTCCTCGCAGTTGTGTCTACCGGCGCTCGTGTCGCACCCTTGAACCCGGCGCTCACATTGTCCGAATTGAGTACTCGACTCTCGGAACTCTCCGCACATGCCGTACTTGCTCCCAAACATTTGGCCAGCAAGCTCGAGTCTGCGGAAGCCGCGGCCGGGAGCGCTGCTCACTGGATTATGAGTGTCGAGAGTTCCGGGGGCGCCTTTGAGGTACGAATTGCGGATCGAAACGGGCAAAGCCACGCAAATGGCGCGGCTGAAAAGACAAGGACCCCAATCGACGGTGAGGATGTAGCGCTCCTGATGTTCACCGCTGGGACGACCTCCGCGTCCAAGGTTGTTCCTTTGACGCACCGCAATGTCGTCGCCTCAGTCCGTGGCATTTCCTGCGGGTACGAGTTGTCTCCGCAGGACGCGACGCTCATCGTGATGCCGCTGTTCCACGGTCACGGACTCGTGGCCGGGCTCCTGGCTACTCTGGCCAGCGGCGGCAGCGCTTACCTTCCGAGCACGGGCGGGTTCTCGGCTCACTTGTTTTGGGGTGACGTTGTCCGACTCGGAGTGACATGGTACACCGCAGTACCCACGATTCACCGCATTCTCGTTAACCGTGCCTCGAACGACTACCCGAGCTCGGCTCCGACCAAGCTTCGTTTCATCCGCAGCTGCAGCGCACCGCTTGACGAGGAACTCGCCGCTGCCATCACGGCTACATTCCGAGCGCCGCTTATCTCCGCCTATGGGATGACCGAAGCCTCTCATCAGGTGTCTTCGAACCCGCTGCCCGTCCATGGACCCGACAAGACCTCGTCGGTGGGACTGCCCACGGGAGTTGAGATCCGAATTGTCGCGGACGATGGAAGGGACGTTGCCACTGGCAGCGTTGGAGAAATCTTGGTTCGTGGCGCAACGGTTACGACTGGATATCTCAATAATCCTGAGGCAAACTCCGCGAGCTTTGTCGATGGATGGTTCCGCAGTGGTGATCTGGGCAGCGTAGACGCGGACGGCTACCTCTATGTGAGAGGAAGGCTCAAGGAAATCATCAACCGCGGTGGAGAAAAGATCTCACCGGGAGACATCGACGCGGTCCTTTTGTCCAACCCGAAGGTGCTCGATGCAGAATCGTTCGGCGAGTCCGATGCAATCTACGGAGAGAATGTGCAAGCGGCTGTCATTCTGCGTGCGGGAATGAAAGCAACGGAGGATGAACTGCGCGACTACTGCCGCACGAAGCTGAGTGTCTTCGAAGTTCCGGAGCGGATCCACATCGTGTCGGATTTCCCTCGAACAGCAAAGGGGTCGACGGATCGGCGTGCCCTTGCCGAGCAATTTACCGCCGGCGATTCAACATTGGCCTCTGGTCGCGAAAACACTTCGCCGATCTCGTCCCACGCCGGCATGGAAAGAAGAGCGAAAAATTAAGATGGGAGTTCATCAAAGCGTTTTCGATTGTGTCATCAAGAAGTGTTCCGACCTCGATCCCATCGCGGTCGCTGTCGTTTCTCCGTTGAGCGAAATCGCGATTAGAGGCGCGATAGACGCTGCGCGTGCGGGTTTGATAAACCCGTATCTCATTGGGCCTCAGGCAAAGATTGCTGCAGTCGCGCGTAAACACGGCGTCGAGATTGCACCCTATCTGATCGTCGATGTCGCTGATGACTTCGAGGCAGCCCAAAGAGGAGTCGAGCTATGCCGTATGGACACTTGCCAAGCACTCATGAATGGGAGCCTTCATCCGGATCATTTCTTGCAGCCCACCAAGCCGGAAGATACCGGATTGCGTTTGAAGCGGCGGATGAGCCATGCATTTGTAGTAGACGCCCCAAGCTGTCCTCGAACGTTGATCATTACGGACGCGGCCGTCAATGTACATCCGAAGTTGGAGGAGAAAGCGGATATCGTCCAGAACGCGATCGACCTTGCTCACGTTCTCGGTATCGCGGTTCCGAAGGTAGCGATTCTTTCGACGATAGAAACCGTTTCTTCCAACATTCCTTCCACAATCGATGCGGCAGCGCTTTGTAAGATGGCCGACCGGGGCCAGATTATGGGAGGTGTTCTGGATGGTCCGCTTGCATTTGACGATGCTACGGAACCAGAGGCCGCGCGGATCAAACAGATTGACTCACCGCTAGCCGGACAGGCGGACATCCTGGTGGTGCCGGATGTGGAATCGGGCAATATGCTGGTAAAGCAGTTCCAATCTCTAGCCGGAGTTGAGGCCGCCGGCGTCGTCCTTGGAGCAAGAGTACCGATTATCCTAACCAGCCGCGCGGCCAATCCGAAGATCCGACTGGCATCCACAGCAATAGCCGCAGTGCTTGCGCAAAAGGATCGTCAAGAACTCTCGGCAGTCGCTTCCGGAATCGGTGTGTTGTTGCAATCGAAGGCATGGCTCTCAAGCAATGGTTCGGAGCCGCAATGAAACAGAGCAGGGGACTCAAACGCCGTCCCTGCTCCGGACCTCATCCCCGCTGAACATCAACCGAGGACTTGCATTGGGATTAGAACAATGAACGGGGCACATCAACGTGAAGATTTGCGTTTTCGGAGCTGGCGCGATTGGTGGTTATCTCGCGGTGGAATTATCGCTGGCAGGGCACGACGTTTGTGCCATTGCCCGCGGCGCACATCTTAAGGCGATCCAGCAGCACGGTCTGAAATTGTTGACCGAGGGCCACTCGAAGATCGCCAGGATTGAGGCGAGCGATGACCCAAGAACATTTGGTCCGCAGGACATCGTG
>DATNKA010000530.1:0-9592 GCA_035603655.1 Candidatus Acidiferrales bacterium
AGCGCCGAGAGGTCTGCGCTTTCGGTAGCGATGACCCGTCCAGAAATTTCCGGATGATGGGTCTTCAAGTATTCTTTCAAGAAGTCGGCGGCGTTGCTTTTTCCGGTGGCGTGACCGATGAGGACAATCTCATTCGCCGGAGTGATATCTTTCGCGATCTCCTCATAAAACGAATCCTCTTCGGGCACGCGCTCGCCACGGTAGTGAGCTTCCTTTCGATGAATCAGATGATGATGGAAATTGAAAGGATCGTAAGGTCGCACCTTGTGTTCGTCTGCCGGACGACTTCCTCCGAAATCTCGGTAAACATGGGCGGCGTGGTGGTCGATGACAACAATCATACGGCTGGGCTGGGAGGGTTCTTCTACCTGCGACCCCGGTCCGGCTTCTTTCAGGAATTTACGCAGCCGGGAAACTTCCTCCACGCCAAGATCATGGGTGTGCGGCCGCTTGAAAAACGCGCGTTGGCTGCCGACGCGGAACACAAATTCATCGTCTCCGTGCGGCTGGACCTCACCCAGATGCTCGACCAGTTCGACAGCCTCGCTCCAACTTAGATTATGGGGCAGCTTGCCGTTGAGAAGATTCTGATACAGCGATTCGAGATGCTTGATCATCTCACCAGTATAGTATTGCGCCGCTATAAAGTGGAATACGCGGTGGCTGCGCTGTACGGTGGAAGACGGAAAACCCTTGCGGTCTTTGATAGTTCTCTGGATGTACCTCCGTTTCCTGCAATAGGTAGTTGCCTACCGCGAGAGTAATATAGAGAATTTTCATCCGGCACTCCGTTTGCATCTCTTCGCCTACGGGTGATTCGCCGTAGGTCATCATCATCACGATCTTGCCACCGAGACCCTGCTCGTAAAAACCTAAAAGCAGCCTCGCATTGACCCGTCAAATTGGAGATGTGGATTCAGTCGCATAACGTCTCCCATGAAGCGAGGATTCCCCGCTAGGCAAACGAGATCACACACTCCATCGTCCTCGGCCAATCGATCCGCCAGGCCCGATCTGGCTACGTGAAACAACCGAGTTGGCGGCGTCCCTCGTGTGCGGTGTTAAAGCGCGACTCATGCTAGCATTTTCGGAATACGGCAATACTCGTCAGCCTGAGTCACGGAGGAACGGAATGATGATTCCCATCCGAGGTCTCTTCGAAGCCCACCTTACCGTAAAAGACTTGCAACGCTCGATGTCTTTTTTCAGTGATGCGTTAGGACTTGAACTCGCGCAGGTCCTCCCGGAAAGGAAGGTCGCATTCTACTGGATAGGGCACAGAGGAAATTCCATGCTCGGGCTGTGGGAAGCGGGGACGGGTCCACAACGAATGAACCTGCATGTTGCCTTCGGCGTCGAGATCAACGATCTGTTGCAGGCTTCGGAGCGCCTGCGCGAGGCGAACATCATCCCGCTCGACTTTAACGGCGAGCCCACCGACGAGCCAGTGGTTTTTGCTTGGATGCCCGCTGCCTCTCTCTTTTTTCACGATCCTGACGACAACTTGCTGGAATTCCTTTCGATGCTGCCTGATGCTCCGCAGTGCGATCTCGGAGTCGTCATGTGGAGTCGCTGGAAGTCGGCTAAAGCGAATGAAGCACGCAGATAGGTGGCACATGCCAACTGTAAGAAACGGATTGAAAGACAGACTCGCCCGCTACCGCCAGATTAAGGTCAGCGTGATCGGCAGGAAGTCCGGGAAGACGATCTCGATCCCAGTCTGGTTCGTGCTGGAAGGGAAAAAGGTCTACCTCCTTCCAGTGCAGGGCTCGGAGACGCAGTGGTACAAGAACGTGCTCAAGAACCCGTCGATCAGGATTGATGCGCGGGACGCGGAGGCGGAATTCCGGGCAAAATCCGTCACCGATGCCAAAACTGTGAATTCCGTGATCGAGAAGTTTCGGGAGAAGTACGGCGCTGCGGACGTGAAGAAATACTATTCGAAATTCGATGTGGCGGTTGTGGTTGACGTGGACTGACTTGAGTTGAACTCAGGTTTGCGGTTACCATTCCGACCGCAGTCCAGAGGACATGCTGTGCGCGGCGATCTCCCCAGACGGACGATGCATGGCCTGGGGGACTGGTGGACGCTTTGGTATGGGCTCGCCCTACGAGAATTGCTTTATGCGACTGTACGACATTGCCACTCGAACTGAATTGGCCAGTTGCAAACACAAGTACCCGGTTACAGCGTTGGTCTTTTCTCCCGACAGTCGCTTTGCCCTAGCCGGGGAGAACACGGGGAGTTGCATCTATGGGAATTGCCCTCTTAGTGACAAGAACACTCTTTCGGCCCGGTTGGGTATTCAGGAACTTTCGTTAATCTAGAACTCGTTGATACGCGGGTTGCCGATGTGCCCTGCGGTCAGGAAGCTATACCCGGCTGGCCACCTCGGTCGAGCCGGAACAGGGGCGAAAGGCCGCAAGAATTGGGGGGGCTGCGTACAGCCTTTCGGCCCTCAGCGACAGCATTGCAAGATAACCCAATAACAATGGATTTCTTGCCCTTTCGATCCCTGCTGCATTGACCCGCCCGCGATTGCGTCATACCATTCCCGCCAGTGACTACACCTTCCCAACTCATCGGCAAAACCGTTTCACACTACCGCATCATCGAGAGGTTGGGCGGCGGGGGCATGGGGGTTGTCTATAAAGCTGAGGACTTAACCCTACATCGATTTGTCGCGCTGAAATTTCTGCCCGATGAAGTAGCCAAAGACGCCCAAGCCTTGGCTCGTTTCCAGCGTGAGGCTCAGGCAGCCTCGGCTCTCAACCATCCTAATATCTGCACGATTTATGAGATCGGGCAACAAAATGGTCAGCCCTTCATCGTCATGGAGTTTCTAGACGGCCTGACTCTGAAGCACCGGATCGCTGGTCGTCCTCTGGAAATGGAAGTTCTTCTGCCACTCGCCATCGACATTGCCGATGCACTAGATGCTGCTCACTCGGCTGGGATAGTTCATCGGGACATCAAGCCCGCAAACATTTTCGTCACCAAGCGCGGACACGCCAAGATTCTCGATTTCGGATTGGCCAAAGTTTCTGCAAGACCGGTAGCCAGCGCGGACGCAAATGCCGCGACCATCGACGTGGAGCCGCACCTTACAAGTCCGGGTTCGACGTTGGGTACCGTCGCGTACATGTCGCCGGAACAGGTCCGCGCCAAGGAATTGGACGCACGAACTGATCTGTTCTCATTCGGTGCCGTTCTCTACGAGATGGCGACAGGCGCGTTGCCTTTTCGTGGTGAGAGTACCGGGGTGATCTTCGACGGGATCATGAACCGTGCTCCTCTGCCTCCATTACGACTGAACCCCGACATGCCGCCCGATCTGGAACGGATCATCAACGGTGCGCTGGAGAAAGATCGTGACCTTCGTTATCAGCACGCCTCCGACATGCGTTCCGAGTTGTTGCGGCTGAAGCGGGACACGGAGTCGGCACGATTGCCGGCGGCGACAAGTGCCGGAGCCAAGAGTCTCCTTGGAACGGGTTGGAAGGTCGCCCTTCCAGTTGCGCTAGCCGTCGTCGTACTCGCAGCGGGCGGCTACTTCTATCTGCATCGCATGCCCAAGCTCACCGACAAGGACACGATTGTGCTCGCCGACTTCACGAATACGACAGGTGACGCGGTATTCGATGGCACGCTGAGGCAAGGACTTTCTGTGCAACTGGAGCAGTCACCTTTCCTAAGCCTCGTCCCCGATGGACTGGCCCAGCGGACGCTACGCATGATGGGTCAGCCTCAGGATGCGAAGCTTACATCCGACATTGCTCGCGAAATCTGTCAACGGACGAGTAGCGCCGTCGTCCTTGATGGCTCGATTGCAGAGATCGGCACTCAGTACAATCTGATTCTGAAGGCCGTCAACTGCTCCAGCGGCGAATCACTGGCGAGCACCGAAGCTCAGGCCAGCGACAAGAATCACGTTCTAGATGCTCTCGGAAAGGCTGCTACCGAGATGCGGCGCAGGCTGGGCGAATCACTTGGCTCGGTGCGAGGGTTTGATGCGCCGCTTGCGCAAGCCACCACTCCTTCACTTGAAGCCCTGCAAGCCTACACCCTTGGACAGAGGGCGTTCTCGGGGTCAGAGTTTGCCGCCTCTGTGCCGCTCTTCCAGCGAGCGATCAGCCTCGATCCAAATTTCGCGATGGCTTACAACTCTCTAGCAGTGAGCTATTCGAACCTAGGCGAGAGCATCCTCGCTGTGGAGAACGGGCACAAGGCGTATGAGCTACGCGGGCGAGTGACCGAGCGAGAGAGATTCCAGATCGAGTCTACCTACTATTACTTTGTCACTGGCGACCTGCAAAAGGCGCTCCAGTCATGCGAATTGTGGACTCGAACCTATCCACGCGATGACACGCCAATAGATATAGAAGTTGGAATTTATACTCTTGTCGGGCAATATGACAAAGCCGTTGTCGCAGCGCGTGAGGGCCTTCGGCTCGCACCAACGCCCGTTGGTATGGGATACGCCGGGCTTGTCGATTCATATCTCTCTCTGAACCGCTTCGAGGCAGCGCGGGACACCGCTGGTGAGGCACAATCGAAAAGCCTCGATTCTCCTTATTTGCGCTTCGAACTGTATCGGCTTGCCTTCTTGCAGAACGACACTGCGGGCATGGCACAGCAGGTGGCTTGGGCAGAAGGTAAGCTCGGAGCAGAAGACGTGCTGTTGGGCAACGAGGCTGATACGACCGCATACTTCGGGCAGGTGGGAAAGGCTAGAGAGCTTTCTCGGCAGGCGGACTCCACCGCAACACGGGCCCGACAGCGAGAGACAGCGGCGCTGCACCAAGCCGCTGCTGCTATTCGGGAAGCTCTTTTCGGCAAGGGGGACGAGGTCAGAAAATGGGCAGCATCGACCAAGCAACTAAGAAACAGTCGGGACGTTCAATACGGGGCATTGCTGGCTCTGGCGCTCACGAGCGATTTTTCGCAGGGAGAAACTAAACTGGAACAACTGGCGGACGATTTTGCCAGACGTTTTCCAGAAGATACACTTGTCGAGTTCAACTACCTACCGACTCTCCGGGCACAAATGGCAGTCGGACACCATAATCCCTCAAAGGCCATCGACCTTCTTCGAGCGGCCGCTCCCTATGAATTGGGGTCCACGGGTGGTTTCCCTGTTTTGTATCTTGCTTTGTATCCGATCTATGTCCGAGGAGAGGCTTACCTTTTGCTGCATCAGGGGAGCCAAGCAGCCGCCGAGTTTCAAAAAATCCTCGAGCATCGTGGGATCGTGTGGAACGAGCCCATCGGGGCACTGGCACACTGGCAACTGGGCAGGGCATACGTGTTGCAAGGGGATACCGCCAAGGCGAAGAGTGAGTACGGAGTCTTCCTTGACCTCTGGAAAGATGCTGACCCTGACATCCCCATCCTGAAAGAAGCCAAAACAGAATACGCAGGGCTGGAATGAGGTCCATGGCAACCGATGATCGCAGCATCGGTCATCCTGCTTCTGGCCATCCTGCTGGCTCCCATCCTTCCAATGCGGTTCCGTAAACAGTGAGTGGCAGCTTTCAACTTGGCTGTTACGATCCGGATCACGAGCCGCTTCACCGACCGCTTGCCCGGCTTCGGCATCCTGACGCACGCAGGTCGAAAAGTCAGGCAGGCTCTTACCGGACGCCCGTGAATTTCCGAGCGCATCGCGCCAACCGTGGGCGTAAGCGGTCTCGAGGAGCCCTACCCGCCAGATAGCCTCGGCTGCACACTCTCGGAACAGGCGAACACAATGTGCATCCTGAAGAAATCCGCGGCGGACGTTGTTTTCTAGGAGCATTTTGAAATGCGGGACGAAACGCACCTTTGGCGGCATCTGCTCTGTTCCGTAGAAAAATGCAGCCTTCAATAGTGACATTTCCCTATTGATGGTTGTGTTTTACGGGGGCTTTTCGCTGCGAGGCACTTGTGACTTCCGGTGGCTGATGTAGCGGTCAATCAGTTCGGATGAGACCTGCACTGAACTAAGGTGCCCGAAAAATGGCTGAAGGTGGTTTCTCCACACTGACTTGTCATCTGCAACGCTCTTGTTGCCATCGTTCTGGTTGCACAGCAATATGTCCTCGATCAGTTCCTTCACTGCGGCTTTGTCACTGTTCGGGGACGGAAGACCGACAGAATGCTCCGACAGTTTCCTGCGAACGAACGCTTCCGCCTCCCTTTTGTTGCGGTGGCCGGTGCTACCCCGCGCTTGCCGTTCCAGCCATCCATCGCCCGGCTACCGCCACCGGGGCTTATATCAATGGGTACCAGATTGTTGCTGATGAGGGAGTCACTATGGCTTTCGGAAAGCGATTCTGAGAACATTTCTCGGCTTCATCGCCACCTGTGCCGCGTATCTCGCGCTCGGGATCGCAAGAATGCCAAGTTCTGGCTCGATGCGGTTTTCAGCACGCGGGCTTTGATATTGCAATAGCCTTTGTAACTCGCGATTGCGCTCAATAACCAGGGTCAAAACGTGAAGTCGCCTGATTTCGTCAATATCCCTTACTATCCCTTACAATCGTCAGGCGTGAACGTGGCAAAACCAATCTTGCTAACATCTTTGTTCCTCTGCACTGGAAATGCCCTCGCGCAGACTGACGATAAAGAACCTGCCGCAGTGATTGAGCTTGGGGCCGCTGCCAATCGAAGCCTGACGGAAGGTCAATCGAGCTTTGGTCCCACTGTCGCTGTTGAGGCCACACCGATAGAGAACTGGTTAGAACTTGAAGCTGGGATCACGCCTTTGTTCCGCCGTCACTCGACGGAATGGAGCATCGACCTTCTCTTCAAGAAACCGTGGACGCTTTCCGACAAGATGGAGTTCATGCTCGGGGTTGGCCCCGAGTGGATTCATACGAACGCATACGGTATCAAAATGAACTCACTTGCTGCTGAAGTCGCACCAGATTTTATGTTTTGGCCGTCCAAAAAGCACAGACTCGGCTGGTATCTCGAACCCAGCTACGACTACAAGTTCGGGCCGGGGCATGAACACTCACTCGGTATAACGGGCGGTCTGTTGATTGGGATTCCATGAGGGCCTTTCGTTAGCTTTGAGTGTCAGGTTCGGCGAATGATCGGTTAGCGACAGATCGCCTCATTAACCGGGAGTCAAAGTAGTTTTTCCCATGGCGACTTGTGATGACGCCTGTCTACGCCAACCGTGCCTTATCCCTTAGAATCAGGTGTGAACGTCCCCCACTACTTCGAGGCGCCGAAATGAAAATGGTTGACGCGATGATTGGCACATGGCGGGTGGTGGACTTTGCCGATCTCGATAAGGACGGCAAGTGGCAGTATCGGTTCGGTGAACATCCACGCGGATACTTTGTTTACGACGTAACCGGGCACGTGCACATTCAGATCATGAAGGTTCCGGCCCTGCCGCCTTTTCCGGAGGCGAACCTCACTGACGGCAAGCCGCCCTCACCCGAGCATGCCCTCGCCGCTTACACCGCTTATGTCGCATACTTCGGCACCTACACCGTAGATCCAGAGAAATGCGTGGTGACACATCATGTCGAGGGCAGCTTGGCGCCGGATTTCACCGACACCCACCAGCCGCGTCCCTTCAGACTGGAAGGCGACCGGATGGAGATCGGGGATGGCAAGACTTGGCGGCGTGTGCTGGAACGTGTGCGCTGATCTCGCAGACTCCAGCGGAGTAGGCACCTGTCCCGCGCGTTTTTAGAATTGCAGGTTTCGTTTTCCCGTGCGGACAGGGACGACCCGGAGTTGTGGCTACGGCCTGTCATCCAACTGGGTAACGAATCGAATTGAGCTACACTTTGTGTCCAAGGCCAATGACCGACGTGAAAACATCGAAGTGGATAGCTTATCGTCGGTGGATTCATATCATTCAATTGGGCACTGTTACGGCTTGGTGGGCGCTGTGGGATTTCCAAACTGTGGCGGCACTGATTCCGACTTAAGCGCGCTTCCTGATCGGCGGCGGGTCATCGCCAAAGCCTGCTTTGAACCTTGTATCGAGCATTTCTTTGTCTGTTCGCTTGTCTTCTCCGGTGTAAGGCTTTGGCGGATTGAGTATGTTGTTTCTCCTCTCAGTCTCAGGCGGGAAGTCATCGTTTGAACAATTCCAATCACCACAATACGGGCACGGTGCATGCTGGATGATGCCTTTGGTGTTAACTCAAATATGGCCGTAGGGTGCTGCGTCTCATCTACCCTGGCTCTCTGGTTGGCTGAGTCGTTAGGGGGGCGACTTTCACTATATGGAACTGCCCCCTTTCTTCAGCGGTTGACTTATGAACTGGGCCGCGAGTCCTGACAGCGTCACCCCTCGCGCCTACCCTCAGTCAGCGTTATGGGCTTACCTTCCACTGGTCGCCTAAGGCGGGACTGGCGATCAATGCTATCTGGCACGTAAAGTGGGCAGACCCGATTGCGGCATTGCTTGTTCTGCCGCTCATTGTTTGGGAGGGTCGAGGTTTGCGAGGTCGAGAAGCCATGCGTGGAAAGGCCTACGGCTGGTGCTAAGATTCGGAGGAGCAAATGATCTCTGGCGCTCACATAGTTGTCTACAGTAAGAATGCCGAGGCCGACCGTGCCTTCTTTCGGGATGTCCTCGGTTTCAAATCCGTGGATGCAGGTCATGGCTGGCTGATTTTTGCCCTGCCGCCGGGAGAAGCCGCGGTCCACCCGTCCGATGAGAGTGGTGCCCATGAACTTTATTTCATGTGTGACGATCTGAAGGTCGAGATGACTTCCCTGGAAGAAAAGGGCGTTGAGTGCTCTAAAGTTCAAGAACAACGATGGGGTTCTATTACAAAGATGCGGCTTCCCGGTGGAGGCGAGGTCGGCCTTTATCAACCCAAGCATCCTACGGCCTTGGACTTGAAATGAAGCGCCCGTAAAATTAGGACACTGCCGCCCGCTGGCGAAGGAGCAAAACTGCGTCATTGCGGCTTTTCTTACGTTCTCGTCCCTGCTGGTCCAGAAGGGGTTCCCCCGAGCAATGACTGGTTTCTTTTCAGTCGCAGAACTTATCTCTGAGGCTGTCTGTGGGGGCTATACTCCCTGTCTTGAGGGGAGTGTGCAATGCAAACTGCGGTGGGCTATGTGAGTTGTCATGGTCCCTGTCACGTTTCTGTCGGTTGCGATTGCATTCGCTTCCACGCCCCGCCTCAGTCTGATGGTCAGGCCGGAGATCGCCCATGCATAGAAATGCGGTCATTCTTACGCTCTGTATATTGCAGTCGCCAGCTCTGCTTGCTCAGGTTCCAATCCCGGACTGGTGCCGCGCGTTGCCGCGGCCGGAATACAAAACTGTCGAACGCGTCTCGATCAGCGACCCATGGTTCGAAGTTTATAAGCCCGCTCAGGGCGTTTTTGCCATTTACGAACCGCACCAAGCCGAGGAGACTATCAGCTACCTGATCGTCGGCGAGAAACGGGCTTTGCTCTTCGACAGCGGCATGGGAATCAGCGACCTCAAGAAAGTTATCGCCCAGCTGACCAGCCTGCGGATCATCTTGTTGAACTCGCACACTCACAACGATCACGTCGGCGACAATTGGGAATTCTCCAGAATCTACGGAATGGATACAGACTTTACACGGCAGAATGCAC
>DATNKA010000531.1:0-10599 GCA_035603655.1 Candidatus Acidiferrales bacterium
AGCGCGCGCTGTTTCTGACCCCGGATGATCGACGGGAGCGCCGGCTGCTGGCATCCGTTCAACTCATGGCGCACCAACCGCAGGATGCCTTGGCTACTTTAGGGCCACTGCTCCAAGGCAGTAACGAAGTCGAAACCCTGGAACTGGCTGCCACTGCGTATGAAGACAACAAAGATACGCCGCAAGCGGTTGCCACTTTGCGGCAAGCGATTCTGCTCGACCCGAAAAACGTTAATCTCTACGTGGACTTTGCCAATATAAGTTCTGCGCACGATTCCTTTCAGGTTGGTATCGACGTGGTGAGCGACGGAATTGGCCAGTTGCCGAGGGCAGTGCCACTTTACCTCGCGCGCGGCGTCCTTTACGTTCAGTTGGCGCAGTATGACAAGGCGGAGGCCGATTTTGAAACGGCCCATACGCTGGACCCTCGTCAGTCTTTGAGCTCCGCCGCGCAGGGGCTATTAGCGGCGCAAGAGGACGATGTGAATCGTGCTCTGGCTACAGTGCAGGCAAAGCTCGCGCAAAAGCCCAAGGATGCTCCTTTGCTTTACCTGCAGGCGGACTTTCTTTCGCAAAAAGGCGTAGAGCCGGGTACGCCAGAATTTCAACTGGCGATGCACTCGGCGAAAGAGGCAGTGGCTTTACAGCCCACCTTGAGTGGAGCCCGGACAGTCTTAGCGAAACTGTATCTGCAGGAAGGGAAATATCCGGAAGCCATCGAACAGTGCCGCAAGGCTTTGGAGAGAGATCCGAAGAATCAAACTGCGCTATATCACTTGATCCAGGCGCTCCGGAAAGCGGAAGATAAACGCGAGATTCCCAACCTGCTCAAACAACTTGCGCTTTTACGCAAGCAGGCTGCAAGGGAAGAGAGCGAGCGTAACCAGTACAAACTGGTCGAAGAGGACACACAGTCCAGGTAACGAAGCTTCTACGAAGTCTCTCCAGCGGGCGCCTCAGGATTTCAATAACACATAGGTGCTGTAGCTCTCCTTTTCGATGTTCATGAAGGGACGCATGGTCACACGGCTCCCATCGGCCGAATCTGCGAACCAGTCTCCCGATGCGTTATTTGCTGGCCTGGCTTCGAGCAACGCGTTTCTATCGAAGCTAGGCTGCGAATCGGCAATTGCCAAGAGCACCAGCGGCCCCTGCATTAAGGCCACCAGCTTCGGATGATTTGCGTCGATGGTTTCGAGGCGCAACGGCATAGGCAGTTCGAGTTCAACCCGATCGCCATCCTTCCAGGTGCGCCGGATGGCGGCGAAAGTTCCGGGCTGCGCCGCATCCGACACGCGCGCGCCGTTGACGGAGAGCACGGGGTCTGGCGTGGCCCAACTGGGAATGCGGACGTACAGCGTGTAGTCCTTGGACTGTGAACCAGAAACCTCGATCTGGATTTTGTTGTCGAACGGATACTTTGTGTTCTGAGTCAATCCCAAACGTGCGCCGCCATCATTCCACTGCACGCGGGAGGGGCTGAAAAGATTCACATACACACCGTCTGCCGAGCGCAAATATGTGCTGATGTGATAGTCCGCCGCGAGTTGCGGGAAGGTTCCCGAACAACACGGCCACTTCTGCCCGTACCAGACTTTCTTGCCAGTAGCGGCGTAGTCAGAGTAATAAAAAGATGTGCCGTCGGCCTGAATCGGCCAGGCTCCGAGTATGGTGTTGTAAAGCACGCGCTCCATGCTGTCACCGTATTGCGGGTTCTTGGTGATGCGAAGTAAATAACGGGTGATCTTGAAATGGCCGTAGGCGCCGCATGGTGTTTCAAAGCTGGCGTGAGTCAACCCCAGACTGTCTCCCAACTGTCCGGTTCCAGGTTCTCCAAATCCTTCATTGGGGCCCCAGCCACCTGTAGCGAAACTCTGCGTCTTCAGCAGCATGTCGAATCCGTTCTGCGCAGCCCGCAGATGTTTTTCACTTCCCAGCGTGATGTAGGCCTGCATGGCGGAACTGAACGCATTCACGTGGCTGTAAGCGTGTTCGAACGGCAACACGTTATTGCCGCGCGATAGAGGGTTGAAGTAGGTGTCATCCTCGAGATATTTCTTGGCCATGTCACGATAGAAAGGGTCTCCGCTTCGCTGATAGGCGAGGAAGAGATTCTCGGGCAAAGTGTAAGTTTCGTCCCAGGTATAGGACGTGTCTCGATGTGGACGGGATCGCTGCTCTTGCCGCGACAGCGCTTTTTCCGGCAAATACGCTGTGATCGCGTGGGTAAGCTTCTCATGAACCTGCATCGCCATGGGGTCGTGAGCGAACTCGTGGGCGTCAATCAAGCCGCAGGAGAGCTTGTCGTAGGTATAGGCGGGCAAGCGATAGTTCACGAAGAACTTGGCCTTGGGGTCGAGCGTTTCCGCGTATCCCTTGACCAGACGATTAACCTTCGCCCGGGTTGGCTCGGATCCGGTGACGGCATAGGCTCGGGCCAAGCCAGAAAGATACTGTCCAAAACTGTGGCCGGCGATAAACCCATGAAAGTCATTATGTTCAAGGCTGAATCCAGTCAGGTCGTACCAACCTCCCATATCCTCGCCCGGAGCGGGTAAACCGGCAACCTGGCGAAAGACCTTCAAGAGCCGATCATCGTCGAGGTTCAGGAAACGGGCGTGATTCTCCTCGAACTGCCGTTTCATGGGACTGTCGAACAATTCCACTTCGGAATACGCAAAGGTTGTCAGTGGAGTGTTAGTGGCGACGGTACCTCGGTCCACGGACGCCCACACCGGCAGCACCCGGGAGGCGTAGGCGGCTGCGGTGGTAACTGTGGCAGTTTGAAGAAACGTTCTGCGGCTGAGGTTATTGCTCATAATTGGACATTTTCCTGTGGCAAAGCAAACGTTTGCTGCGACTAGCTTCACCGCGAAGAAGCCCTTTGTCAACTGCTTTCGAGAGGCGTTGTTTGAATCTGGCCGAACTCATGATCGTCTGCCCAGCGCAAACGCGGTATGCTGCCGCCGGAGCGACGCTGTCCCCGGTAGTCGTTATCGTCGCTGATCAGCGAGACACAAAGCGCAGTCTTTTCATGGGCCGCTTAACAATTTAAGAAAATCCACAGGGAAAATAAAAACGAACCAGCGGTCTCAAGTAATGCCTTCGTGTTCCCGCGCGCCCTCAATCTCCGCCATCTCGGTCGGCTGCAAGAGGAGCTCGGCGCCAATGATGCCCGAGACTTGTTTCGGATTGCGGAAACCGACGATTGCTCCTGTAACTGCTGGGTTTTTCAGGGTCCACGCCATCGCCAATTGCCCTGGCGTGCGTCCGTATTTGTTTCCGATCGCGCGCCGGGACTCAACTCGTTTCAGATTGCGAGACAAAAGCGGTTCCTGGAAGTTGGGAAGATTTCTCCGCCAGTCTTCGGTAGAAAAATCTGCGACGCGTTCGCTTTGTCATCGCTCCCGTGAGCAGTCCGGCCGACATCGGGGAATACACGATGACTCCGATGTTGGTCTGTAAAGCGAAGGGCAGAATTTCTTTCTCGATCTGAGATTTCCCGGTCCAAGTTACCTGACGCTTGCTTGGAAAAGCAGCTTAAGTGTGCGAAAGCGATTGCTCATGATGTCGAGAATCGGCTCGCGATATTTCCAAATTAGGCGTAAGCAGAAACACTATACTCATTGCGACAGCAGGTCCGGCACGCGCCTGACTGGCTCCCCGCCTGTTTGCCGGGAGTCAACGAATCTGCTTTTGTTGGAGGCACTGCCGCCGCATCCGCCAGCGGGCAATGGGCGCCGCGCAGTCGAGCAGGGACTGCGTTGGTTTCGCGAAACATGTCGGGTCAGAAGCGAAAGCAAATCGCTGATTACATTGCAGATCAAGAGCGAACCTAACTAACTGTTAAGTTGCGCCGAGTCTGGTCGATCGACGGGTCGACGTCGCACATCCTGAGTGAGGTATCGGGAAAAACACCGCGTTCATGTTTAGTCTCCTTAATGGACAAAACAATCGTGCCACCCGGGACGCGAGGCTCGTGTGCCCCCGGTAGTGTCGTCAAATACTCCTTGACAGGGCCCGTCTCCTGGCGCTATAACCTGTTCGCATTACCGAGAAAGCGTTTACTTGATGACCTCACACCGCGATGTGGAGGAACTTGATGACCAACCTTCAACGGTGCCGTTCCCGGCTGTCGTTCCTTTCGGTTTTGTGGCTTTGCGCACTGCCAGCCTTGGCCCAATACAGCAGCAACATCCAGGGCGTGGTTTCTGATCCGGTTGGGGCCGCGATCAACGGTGCCTCGGTTCGATTACGTAATGTCGACACCGGAGTCACTGCCGTGATCACTACAGTCGAGTCCGGCAACTACCGCTTTAGTAGTCTTCCCGCCGGCAACTATCTGGTGACAGCAGAGGCCACTGGTTTTCGAAAAGCGGAGTCGAGTTTCACACTCAGCACCTCCGAAACCAAGGGCATCAATCTCGCTCTTCCCCTAGCCGGAGCGCAGCAGACGGTGACCGTAGAAGTAACGCCCCCTGTGGTCGATACGGATGACAGTCGTCTGGAGACCACGCTCTCTTCGAGCATCGTACGGGACCTTCCAGAGGCCAACCGCAATCTTTGGGATATCTTGGCGGTCGCGCCTGGCGTTGTGGGAACCGGTACTCGCGCGACCGGGGAGTCTCCGGGCGGTTTCGCCGATAACTTCGGGACCCAGACTCCGCAGATCAGCGCAAACGGGCGCAGCTATACGGGAAACTTAGTCATGGTTGACGGTCTAAACGTCACCAGCCCTGTTCAGAACGGTAACATCATCCTTGCTCCCATTCCGGAGGCGGTGCAAGAAGTCACTATGCAAACCAACTCATGGGACGGCGAAGACAATTTGGGAAGCTCGATCCTGGTTCAGGTGACGACAAAATCGGGCACCAACCAATTTCATGGCAGCGGCAGCCTGTTTTTCACCAACCAGGATTTCCAGGCCACTCCGGATTTCGTGACAGGAAATGCGTTTACCCCGTTTGCGCGAAAGGATCTGGTCGGCACACTGGGAGGGCCTATCAGGAAGAATAAGACGTTCTTCTTCGCCGACTTCGAAAAGCTGTGGGCGACTACGTCCGCGGCGGCGAATACCGGTACCCAGACCTTTGAAGATCCGGCGTTTGTGGCGTTCGCGCAAGCTCATTTTCCCAATACAGTGGGAACCCAGGTGCTGACGGGATGGCCAGCGAGCCGTTTGATTCCCAACGGGAAGGTGGATAACGCGCAAACCGTTTTCGGCGTTGCCAATTGCGGCCCCGGGTCACCGACGGGTATCCCCTGCGCCCTGAATGTGCGCGACTACGGTAACTTTGTAGCCAGCCCTTATTACAACGCCCTACAGTACAACTTCCGATTGGATCAGTATTTCACTCAAAAAGACCGGCTTTATCTGAGCTATTACAACGATTCCTTCGATCAGCAGCAGACCTCCCCCAGGGCCGGCTTGCAGGCTTTGGACATCATGAGAAACCGGTATGGCCAGATCGACTTTACCCATACCTTCAATTCCAATGTTCTGTGGGAATCGAGCTTCGCATTTGCCAGCGTTGGCGGTGCGAACGGGCAGGACGCCAATCTTAAAGTGCCAGCCATCACGGTGAATAGCATCAGTGAAGGTTTCCAAGTCGGAGGAGGATTTGGGCCGGGAGCGTATCGTGGCCCGATGTACAACTGGCGCTCAGTGTTGAGTTGGATCCACGGCAAGCACAGCTGGAAGGTTGGCTACGACGGAGCCAAAGGAATTGAACACGGCGATTTTACCCCCGACTACGTTCGGCCCAGCTTCACATTCAACACCCTGCTGGATCTGGTGCAGGATAATGTTACCGGTAACGAAACCGCCACCTACAATCCTCTAACCGGCCAGCCCGCCTTGGTCGCTTTTGGCGGGCAGACAAATCCGTTTGGCTTCTTTGCGCAAGACGACTGGAAGGCGAAACCAAATCTTTCCTTAACGCTCTCCCTGCGCTGGGACGATTTTACGAACCACATACCATGGGGAAATAGTGGTTTCCAGTTTAGCGCCCTGAACCTCGGCACGGCCGGCAATTTCAACGAGCAAGTTCAGTACGCCACGGTCGGCACCGTGCCCCAGGTGTTTGCCAATCCCATGAAGAATCTCATCAGCCCCAGGATCGGTTTTGCGTGGGATCCGACTAAGACTGGAAACTGGGCTATTCGTGGGGGAGTCGGCGTTTACCACGACTGGGTAGTGATGGGCCAAAGTGTCGACCAGACTCGCCTTAACCCTCCTGGTATTATCGGCGCAACTTTTTTCGAAGGCGGCACCGGGATTCAGCCCATTTTTGCCCTGGCGCCCTCCGGCACTTACCCCTTCAATTTCCCCCTGCCAACCATCCCAGCCGGTTCGCTGGACCAGGCGGGAGGATTGCCGGGTACTCAGGCCAGCGTCGACTCTCTCGACCGGAATCTGAAGGCGCCGCTGGCGGTAAACTATGTCATCGGCGTCGAACACCAGCTTCCATGGAGACTGGTGGCTGGAGCCAACTACTCCGGTTCGCGCAGCTACAACGGGCTGGACGGTACCGACGTGAATCGTTTCCCCGGCGGCGTGGTGGTCACGCCCGCAACCGGTTCAACCCCGGCAACAGAAACCCTCACCCGGCTCAATCCGAATTTCGGCGCTATTACTTACGTTAACAATGCCAATCAAGCCACCTACAACGCGGCCATTCTATTCCTCCGAGGAAAGGCGGGATCCAGAGGTAGCTTCCAGGGCTCCTACACGCTGGCGCACGCTAAAGATTATCCCGAGGCGGGCACGCGATTTGACCAGGACACAAGTCCGACTGGAATTCCTTACAGTATTCCTGCCCAAAACGCATATTTCAGCTACTACGGGGATGCGAATTACGATGTGCGGCAGCGCTTCTCGTTCTCCGGGTCGTACACATTACCCGGATACAAGAGCGGAGTCGCAAGCATCCTGACTTCGGGCTGGGAAGCCTCCACTATCATAGCCGTGCAGACTGGCACCCCCTTCTGGGTTTACAACACCAATCCGGCGAATGCTTCGGTCAACCCCGGCGATTACAACCTGGACGGCAACAACTGGGATGTGCCGAATAGGCCTACGCAGGACTTTACCGGGTCGCATAGCCGCTCCGCATACATCAATGGACTGTTCACGGCAGCTGATTTCCCCGTTCCTGCTGCGGGCACACAAGGCAACGAACCGCGCAACCTCTACCGCAATCCCGGCTTGTTCCAGGCGGATGCCAGCGTACTGAAAAACAATCGCATCCCCTGGATTGGCGAGCAGGGCAATCTGCAATTGCGGTTTGATTTCATCAATGTGTTGAATCATGGAAACCTCGGTCCGGTCGATGCCAACATAGCCGATGGGACTTTCGGCAAATCCACGACCGCGCTCCCCGCCAGAAGCTTACAGTTCGGTCTCCGGGTCTCGTTCTAGCCGTGTTTGAGGGGGCTTCGCGGCGAGCCGGAGTCAACTTCGGCTCGCCCGTTTTTTGTAGACTGGGCCGGTACAGCTTGAGGAAGGACAAGCGTGGCTCTTCGGCAGTGGATTTCCGCATTCTGCGTGCGCCGAGCACCACACATCGCTTTCGATCAGAAGCACTAGCCAGAAAGGGTCTCATGAACAGGTTCTCTTCTTCCAGACGGCGGTTCTTGAAACAGGCCTCGAACGCGGGAGTGGCATGTTCCGCTACCGCATTGTTCGGTGGCCTCGCGCCTGGGTTGGTGGCCGGCAATCCCGGGCAGGCTTCTCGGGCCGCCGGCACGGCAACCGCAGCACGGGTTTACGTCGATACCCGGCGAACCATCGCGCCGCTTGACCGCAATCTGTTCGGCTCTTTCTTGGAACACCTGGGGCGCGCTGTCTATGAGGGAATCTATGATCCGGGATCGAAGCTCTCCGATGGCAACGGATTTCGTAAGGACGTTCTCAATGAGATCCGGCAACTCGGAGTGCCGATTATTCGCTATCCGGGAGGCAATTTTGTTTCCGGTTATAACTGGCTGGATGGTGTTGGACCCGCACAAAATCGGCCGCGCACCCTCGACAAAGCCTGGGACACGATCGAGTCCAACCAGTTCGGAACCAATGAATTCATGGCTTGGTGCAAGGCGGTCGGGACCGAGCCTTTGATGGGATTGAACCTTGGCACAGGCACGGCGGAAGAAGCTGCGGCGCTGGTGGAGTATTGCAACCTAGAAAAGGGCACCAAGTGGAGCGACCTTCGACGTCAGCATGGCATTGCAAATCCTCATAAAGTGCAGCACTGGTGCCTGGGCAATGAGATGGATGGCCCTTGGCAGATCGGTCACATGGTGGCCGCAGAATATGGATTGAAGGCGGCCGATGCCGCCCGGCAGATGCGCAACGTAGATCCCTCGCTGAAGCTTATCGCTTGCGGCTCCAGTGGTCCGTTTATGCCCACCTATCTCGAATGGGATCGCGAAGTGCTGGAGCAGTGTTACGACTACGTGGATGGTCTTTCACTTCACCGCTATTTTGGCAACAATGAACGCGATACGGGGGGTGACACTTCGAAATATCTTGCCCTTAACCTAAGCATGGAGCGTCAGATTGCCGAGACGGTTGCGGTTTGTGATCTGGTGCGGGGCCACAAACGCTCGCCCAAAAAGTTGTGGCTTTCTTTTGACGAATGGAACGTCTGGTATCGCACCACCAGAGGAGATGCAGTCGACGGCCACCGGCAGGAAGCGCCTCACCTGCTGGAGGAGATCTACAACCTGGAAGATGCGTTGCTGGTCGGGGGACTGATCAATTCCTTGTTGCGCAATGCAGATCGAGTAAAACTCGCCTGCCTGGCGCAGTTGGTTAACGTGATCGCTCCTATCATGACGGACGCAAACGGCTTGTTCCAGCAAACAATCTATTATCCCTACAGTTGGGCCCTGCAACTTGCCAGAGGCGCGGTGCTGAATCTCCTCGTCGAGTCCTCCACATATGAGGTATCCGGATTGGATCCGATTGCATATATGGACGCGGCTGGCGCTTATGACCCCGGCTCCGGAAAACTTTCTCTTTTCATTCTGAACCGTGACCTCGCGAAGTCCCACGACGTAGAGGTGGTTTGGGAAGACACTGCTCCGACCCGTGTGATTTCGGCAAATCTCCTGACCGGCGATGACCTTAAGGCCTCGAACAGTTTTGCAGCGCCCGAACGAATCGCCCCACAAACCTTGGCAATGCCAGCCGCCTCTGGAGGCAAGACTAAGTTTGAGGTGCCGGCGCGCTCCTACACCGTCGTTCAATGGTCCCTATAAATCAAGGGTAAGAAGATATGGCTGAAAAGAAAAACATCTCGCGCAGACAATTCGTGGCCTCGGCGGTCTCGGTGGCTGCAGTATCGTCCCTGCCTGTTCGCCGGGCCTTTGCTGGCAATGTTGCCGACGAAAAGACGGTCTCGCACGCCAACGTCGCGCTAACCGATGCTCCCGGTTGGAAGGATCAAGGCATCGAAAATCTTGCGAAGTCACCTCACGCTAAGCTGCGGGATATCCCGGTGCGAGCGGTAACCATTACGGGTGGCTTCTGGGGACGACGCCGCGAGATCAACGCGACCAAGAGCATTCCCACAATGCACGACTTGCTCGAAGTCAACGGCCGCATGAATAACTTCCGCCGTCTTCTGGGTAAGAGCGCCGCCGCGCAGAGCGGCCCGGTGTTTTCCGACTCCGATGTTTACAAGTGGACCGAGGCAGTTGGGTTTGTACTGCAATCCGGAAATCGTCCGGAGCTTCAGGCGACGGCTGACAAAATCATCGACGAGGTGGTTGCGGTACAGGAGCCCGGCGGCTATCTGAACACCTACTATCAGGATGATCGCAAGTCTTTGCGAATGCTTCCGCAAACGCAGTCGACGGGGCATGAGTTGTACAACATCGGACACATGCTGCAGGGCGCGATTGCTTACTATCGGGCGACGGGGGATCGCCGTTTGCTCGATGCCGGCATTCGCTTCGTTGACGATTTCCTCATTCCGAATTACGGTCCAGCGCCCAAGAAGCCCATCGTATCGGGCCATCCCGAAATTGAGATGGGACTGATTGAACTCTATCGCATTACCGGCGATAAGCGTCAGCTCGACCTTGCCGGATACATCCTAGAGGGAGATGCACGCATCGAGTTGCCAGAACGTCGGACCATTTACATGTTCAGCGGAACGTCGTTCAGGGCGCGCACCAAGATGCAAGGGCATGCGGTTCGTGCCATGTACGCATGTTGCGGTGCCACCGACTATTACTTGGAGACGGGGGATCGAACCTATCTGCAAACCCTGAACCGGCTCTGGGACGATATGACCACCACCAAGATGTACGTCACAGGCGGAGTCGGTTCCCGGGCTGACGGCGAGGCATTTGGTGACGCGTATGAGCTGCCCAATTTCCGGGCTTACGGTGAAAGCTGTGCCGCTATCGGCAACATGATGTGGAACTGGCGCATGTTGGCGGTTACGGGGGAAGCAAAGTTCACCGATGTTATCGAACGCGCGCTGTACAACGGAATCAATTCTGGAATGTCGCTCGACGGCACATTGTATTGTTATCGCAACCCTCTCGCGTTTGATCCATCTACCGGCGACAAGATCCGGAATCCCTGGT